>VFLF01000178.1 GCA_009885185.1 Nitrosomonadales bacterium
AAGACCATCGTGGCGATCAATACCGACGCGGATGCCGCGATATTTCGGGATGCAAAGTTCGGCGTGGTCGGCGATTACGCTACAGTGGTGCCTGCGCTGACGGCGGCAATCAAGGCCTTGTCATCACCGTAAGTATTTGTTTTAAAAACCTTTGCCACAGATTTCACAGATGACCGCAGATTAACCCCATCGCTTGGTTTAATCTGCGGTCATCTGTGAAATCTGTAGCAAAAAAAGATTTTGAAGTTGTTTTCTGGAGAATAAAGTGACCCACGATGAAATACTCGCCGAATACGAAGCCCGCCGCGCCATTGCGCTGGCCGGCGGCGGCGCGGACAAGTACGCCAAGCGCACCGCCAAAGGCATTCTCAACGCGCGCGAGCGCATCGCGAAACTGGTGGATGCGCAATCCTTCATCGAATCCGGATTGTTCGGTACTTCAGCCGTCGAGCCGCATCTCGCCGATGAAACGCAGACCGACGGCAAGATCGCGGGCTATGCCAAGATCGGCGGGCGCGATGTAGCAATCGTGGTCAACGATTTCACCGTCAAGGGTGCATCGACCTCGTACACCAACGGACGAAAAGTCGGCCACATGAAACGCACCGCCACCGAGCGTGGTATGCCGCTGGTGGCGCTGGGCGAGTCCACCGGCGCGCGGTTGCCCGACGCGATGGGTGGCTACGGCATGGGCATGCTGCTCGGCAATGACAATACGCAGTTCCGCCGTACGCGGGAGACGCCGATGGTGGCTGCCGCGTTCGGGCCATCGTTCGGCTCGTCGACGTGGATGATGTGCATCAGCGATTTCGCGGTAATGCACAAGGGCGCGACGGTGGCGGTGTCGAGCCCGGGACTGGTGTCGATGGCGCTGGGGCAAAAGGTCACTGCCGAAGAACTCGGCGGCTGGCGGCTGCATTCGGACATTACAGGTCTCGTCGATCAGGCGGTGGATACCGAGGAAGAAGTGCTTGAAGCGGTCAAGAGGTTCCTCTCGTACATGCCCAGCCACCACAACGAAGCGCCGCCCGAGGCACCCATCCCTGCGGGATCGGGCGCCGACATGGACAAGGTGTTCGGCATGCTGCCGGAGAGCCGCACCCAGGTCTACGACATGAAGCGGATCATCCGCTGCGTGGTGGATAAGGATTCGATGTTTGAATTAAAGCCGCGCTTCGGCAAGAGCGCGGTAACCACCCTCGCGCGGCTCGGCGGCAAAAGTGTCGGTATCGTCGCCAACAACCCGCTGCATCGCGGCGGCGCGCTGGATGCCGATGCGTGCCGCAAAATCGTGGATTTTCTGGTGATGTGCGATTCGTTCAACGTGCCCATCGTGCTGCTGGTCGATACACCGGGCTTCCAGATCGGCACCGAAGCCGAAAAAGCGGGCGCGCCGGGGCGCATCATGAATTTTATGAACGCGATGACGCTCCTCACCGTGCCGCATTTGAGCGTGATTATCCGCAAGAGCTACGGCCGCGCCTATGTGTGCATGGGCGGCGGCCGCCACTCGGATGACATCGCGGCGTGGCCCAGCGCGGAAATCAGCTTCATGAGCCCGGAGTTCGCCACCAAGATCGTGCACGGCGTGGGCTTCGGCGAGCCGGGCTACGAGGAAAAGCTGAAGGACATCGAAAAAGGCGCGGACGTGTGGGGCCTGGCGTCGGTGTATGCCGCGCAAGCGGTGATCCGTCCCCAGGAGACCCGCGATTACCTGATACGCATGCTGGAGGTGTACAAATTGCGCATTACCAAGGGCGTGGGGCAGCATTTGATGCGCACATGGCCGACGAGTTATTGATTTTTTAACCACGGATGAACACAGATAAAAACAGATAACGACAACCCCGGTTCGGGTTTTCATCTGTGTTTATCTGTGTTCATCTGTGGTTAATAAGGGGTTAAATGTTCACCAAAGTCATCGTAGCCAATCGCGGCGCAGTTGCTTCCCGCGTGTTGCGCGCCCTCAATGAAATGGGCATCCATTCGGTCGCGCTGTATTCCGAAGCCGACGCCGGCGCGCCCTATCTCGCGATGGCGAGCGAAACCTATGCCATCGGCCCCGCGCCCGCGCGCGAGAGTTATCTCAATCAGGATGTGATCCTCGACATTCTGAAAAAATCGCACGCTGACGGCCTGCATCCGGGCTACGGTTTTCTGTCGGAGAACGCGGGCTTCGCGCAGCGCGTGATCGACGCCGGTGCGCGCTTTATCGGGCCGTCGCCAAAGTGGATCGACGCCATGGGCCACAAGACCCGTGCGCGTGAACTAGCGGCGCAACATGGCATGCCGATGTCGAAAGGCTCGCCGGTGCTGCCGATGGATAATGAATTGATACTCAGGGCGGCGCGCGAGATCGGTTATCCAGTGCTGGTGAAGCCCGCGGGCGGCGGCGGCGGCATCGGAATGCTGCCGGCGAAGGATGAAGCGCAGTTGCTCGAAACCGTGGAACGCTCGCGCTCGATGGCGAGTCGCGGTTTCGGCAACGCCGAAGTCTATCTGGAGCGGATGTTTGAAAAGCCGCGCCATGTGGAGTTTCAAATTCTTGGCGATCAGTACGGCAATGTCGCGCACTTGTTCGAGCGTGATTGTTCGACGCAGCGGCGCAATCAAAAAGTGATCGAGGAAGCGCCGGGGCCGCTGATCCCGCGCGACAAAGCGGTGGCCGTGGCCGAACACATCACCGCGATCATGAAAAAAATCGGCTACGACAACATCGGCACCGTCGAAATGCTGATGGGCGCGGATGGCTCGTTCAACTTTCTGGAAATGAACACGCGTTTGCAGGTGGAGCACGGCGTGACCGAGGAGGTCACCGGCGTTGATCTGGTGCGCGCGCAGATACGATCCGCCGCCGGTGAGCGGCAGAGCGATATTCTGCCGCACAAGATAGAAGTCAAAGGCCACGCCATACAGGCGCGCGTCTACGCCGAAGACCCGAAGAATTTTTTTCCG
>VFLF01000543.1 GCA_009885185.1 Nitrosomonadales bacterium
GCAGCAGATCGACGCGCGCGGTGGCGAGCGTTAGCCTTACTTCATCCGCGTCGGCATCGACAAACAATCCCACGCTCATCACGAAGGGCGGCAACACGCGCATGAGTTCCGCCGCGCGCGCAGCCGTGACGTGCCGCGGGCTTCTGGCGTAAAACACCAGCCCGATCGCATTCGCGCCACGATGCGCGGCGGCCAACGCGTCTTCCTCGCGCGTAATGCCGCAGATCTTGATTGCCGTCATAGGTCTTGTTCCATTGCCAGGCGCGGCCATTTTACCCGTCCAGACGGCAGACCCCACACCGCGTCGTAATCCACGCCGGCGAGATACAGACCTGCGGCATCGAACGTGCGCGCCGCGAATTTGCGATCGCGCGCGTCGAGCAATTCGCGTATCCACGCAGCTTCATGCCTACCGCTGCCGATATAAATCAGGCTACCGACGATGTTGCGCACCATGTGATGCAGGAATCCATTGGCGCACAGATCAAACACCACATACGAACCTTGCACGCTGATGTCCAGTTGCGTCAGTTTGCGTATCGGCGATTTGGCCTGGCATTCCGACGAACGAAACGCGCTGAAATCGTGCTCGCCCAACAAACCGCTCGCCGCCTCGCGCATCGGCGCAAGATCCAGCGGCGCGTGAAACCAACCCACGCGGCCATGATCCGCGGCAGGCCGCACTGGATGATTCAGCAACACATAACGATAGCGACGCGCGGCCGCCGAAAATCGCGCGTTGAACGACGCCTCGACCTGCCGCGCCCATGTTACCGCCACCGCCGGCGGCAGCAAGGCATTGACGCCGCGCACCCACGCCGACTCGGGACGCTCCACCGCGCAATCGAAATGCACGACCTGCGCCAGCGCGTGCACGCCGGCATCGGTGCGCCCCGCGCAAATGGTGGCTATCGTACCTACGGGCACACCAGCGATCTGCGTCAGCGCCACTTCGAGGCGATCCTGCACCGCGCAGCCGTCGGCCTGAGTCTGCCAGCCGCAAAACCCGCTGCCGTCGTATTCGACGCCCAGTGCGATGCGCATAATTCGGTGATCCCAAAAAAAGAAAAGGCCACAGCAGTTTCCCGCCGCGGCCTGAATGTTACTGCGTACGGCTTACTTGATCGAATCCAGCAGCTTCTGCGCTTCAGCCTTTTGCGCGTCGTCACCTTCACGCACAACTTCGCTTAGGATTTCCTTGGCGCCGTCCTTGTCGCCCATGTCCTGATAGGCGCGGGCAAGGTCGAACTTCTGCTGCACGTCGTTCCAGTGCGCGTCTTTCTCGCCGCCGCCCGCGGCCGGCTTGTCGTCGAGGTTTAGATCAATGCCCGAAAGATCAACCTTGAAATCCAGTCCGGCATCCGCTGCGGCCGCCGCTGGCGCGGGTGCGGGCGTTTCTGCCGGCACCTCCAATTGCGGCAGATCCAGATTGAAATCCATCACGTTTGTATCCACGGCCTTATCCACGGATTTAGGCTCTTCCACGCTTGCTGGCGGCAATTCCAGATTGAACTCGGGTAATGCCGGTTCCGCTGCGACGGGCGATGCATCGTTATGCGCCATTACCATGGTATTTTCCATACCGGCATCGGTGCCGCCCTGATCGAGCAAAATGTCGGTCGTGGTACCGAGGTTATCCGAAGACGCACCTATATCCAGATCCACCGTGGCATCTGACACTTCGCCGCCCGCGCCCAAATCCAGGTCGGCGCCGCCGGACGACGGATACATCAAATTGCTCGGGTCGATGGCGTACCCCATGGCTGCTGCCTTATCCCAGTTTTCGCCGCTGCCGCCGGTCAACGCATTAAAGTCTTTTGCCAGCTTGTTAAACGCGCCCTTGTCGCCGCGCGTCGCATAGACTTCCAGCAGCTTCAATTGCACGTCCTGACGCTGCGGTTCCTTGGCCATGGCCTCCTTAAGGATGTCCTCGGCCTGATTGTCGCGACCATGATCGATGTAGACCTGCGCTTCCTCTATCGGGTCCACCGTGTCGGTCACGTTGGATACCGTGGGTTCCGGTGTAGCGACAATAGCCGGCTCGACTGATGCGGCCCCTACATTACCGGTAAACGCGGTCTTGGCAGCGGCCATGGCGGATTCATCATCTTCCACCTCGCCCGCTTTCTTGCGGCGGCGCATCGCCCACAATCCCGCCAAGCCGAGCAAGGCAACGCCACCACCGATCGGGAGTATGTTATCCATTACGGTGTCCATGATGCCCGGCGCGGGCGGCGGAGGCGGCGGCGTTGCAGCCTTCACGGGCGCCTTCGGTGCGGGCGGCGCAGGCGGTGTCACCGCGGGATCAGGCTTCGCGGTTTCCGCCGCCTTGTCAGCAGGCTTGGCCTCGTCGGCCTTGGGCGCATCCGCCTTCGGTGGTTCTGCCTTGGGTGGTTCTGCTTTCGGCGGTTCCGCCTTAGGCGCTTCCGCTTTTGCGTCGGGTTTGGGTGCTGCCTTAGCGTCCGCTTTCGCATCCGCTTTGGGATCGCCTTTACCAGCCTGCTGCGCGGCAGCCATAGCCGGATTCTTGATCTCGGCCAGCTTTTGCATGTCCTTGATGGTTTTTTCGAGGATCGCCACGCGATCCTTGGCCTCGGCCAGCGCCTTGTCGCGCGCAGCGAGATCTTCCTGCAACGCGCGCACGCGGTCCGCAGCCTTGCCGTCGCCGCCCTTGCCGACCGCGCCGTCGCCTTTGGAGAGCACCACCACATCCTTACCGCCGGCGGGCGCGCCCTTGTCTTCCACGCGCGCGGTGATTTTGCCCTTGGTGGCAGGCGGCGTTGCCGCGACGGCGGGCGCGGTATCGGCGACCTTCGCGCGATAGGCATTCCAGTTAGTCGAATGCACACGCACTTCCTGCGCTGCCTCGCCTTGCGCGATAGCGGAAAGCTGATTCCGCTCAGGCACTTTGAGTATCTTGCCGGCCTTGACCAAGTTGATATTGTTGTTGATAAACGCGTCCGGGTTAGCGCGCAACAGGCCGATCATCATCTGATCCAGCGAGATTCCCTCGGGGCGCATGCCGGCGGCGATCTGACCGAGCGCATCGCCTTGCTTGACTGCATATTCACTGCCGGTGATCGGGCGCGAAGGGGCAGGCGCGGGCGCGGCGGCAACGGGCGCAGCAGGCGCGGGCTTGGCAGCATCGGGAGCCATCGCCGGCGCGGGTACGGGCGTCGCCACGACAGCAGGCGGTTTACCGGCAGGAGCGGCTTTAGCAGCGGGGGCACTCACCACGGGCGCGGTAACAGCCGGCGCCGGTATTTCGATGCCGGGCGGATCCAGCAACGCGGAGTATTCACGAACAATCCTGCCGCCTTGCCACGACAGTTCCACCAGCAAGTCGAGGAACGGTTCGGCGACAGGCCGCGTCGAGGTTGCGCGGATGAACGGCCTGCCATCAGGCCGGCGTTCGATCGCCAGACGCATGGTGTTCAGCGCCGGATTGAATTGCAGGTTCGCCGAACGATACGCGTCCGGTGCCGCAAGACGCACTGCCAGCGTCGCCAGTTCTTCCTTGGATACGTTGACCAAATCGATCTCTGCCGCAAACGGTTGCCCCAACTGCGACAACACATTCATGCCCCCCAAGCCGGCCGCATCGACATAACCCGCGAAGGGCATCGACACGATCAAGCCTGCGGCCACCCATTTCTTGAGTTTGAATTCCCGCACAGCGCCACCTCTGAATTTCTAGGATGTTTTTGGAATTATCAAATTAACATCAATTAGTTAGCGTTTCAAGCTAAGGTTTTCGATGAATATTGAGTGCTAACAACGCCATTGTTACTGCATTTTCGGTTTTCAAACCAGAATCACCACTATCCATAGTGGGCAATCTTCAAGCTGATGTGTCTGCGCAGGCGCCAAAGTTGTGCATAAAATACAACAACCAGCCCGCCCATACCGGGGCTTTATCATTGTAAGTATTTGTTTTAATTGATACTTATTCTTTCGCTGCGTCGAGCACGATGCGCAGCATCCGGCGTAAAGGCTCCGCCGCCCCCCACAGCAACTGATCTCCGACGGTAAACGCCGACAGGTACTCGCCGCCCATCGCCAGTTTGCGCAGCCGCCCCACGGGAATATGCAGCCGCCCGGTCACTGTGGCCGGCGTCAGTTCTCGCTCGGTGATTTCGCGCTCGTTGGGTACCACGCGCACCCACTCGTTCGCCGAGGCGATGATGCGGGTGATTTCTTCCAGCGGCACGTCGCGCTTTAACTTGATGGTCAGCGCCTGACTGTGGCAGCGCATCGCGCCCACGCGCACGCACAGGCTGTCGATCGGTGTCGCCGCCTTGCCGAATGCCAGACCGCGACCGAGGATTTTGTTGGTCTCGGCGCCGCCTTTCCATTCCTCCAGCGTCATGCCGTTTTTCATGTCCTGATCGATCCACGGAATCAGATTGCCTGCCAGCGGCACGCCGCGAAAATTCTCGCGCGGTAGCGAGCCGTCGTTTTGCTTGGCCAGCACTTTGCGGTCGATCTCCAGAATGGATGACGCCGGATCAGCGAGCAGATCCGCCACCGCGCCATGCACCAGCCCGAACTGCGTCAGCAACTCGCGCATGTGTTGCGCGCCGCCGCCGGAGGCCGCCTGGTACGTCATGCAGGTCATCCATTCAATCAAATCCTGCTCGAACAAGCCATGCAAGCCCATCATCATGCAGCTCACGGTGCAATTGCCGCCGATGTAGTTCTTGATACCCTTTGCCATCGCAGCCTGGATCACCGGCATGTTGACCGGATCCAGCACGATCACCGCGTCGTCTTTCATACGCAGCGTCTTGGCGGCGTCGATCCAATAGCCGTTCCACCCCGCCGCGCGCAGCTTCGGGTAAATCTCGGTGGTGTAGTCGCTGCCCTGACACGAAAGCAGCACGTCCATCGCCGTCAGGTCGGCGATGTTTTTGGCATCCTTGACCGGTCCGACAGGCTTGCCGCCAGCGTTACCAATCTCCGGCCCTTTGCCGCCCGCCTGCGATGTCGAAAAAAATGTCGGCTCAATCAAATCAAAATCGCGCTCGTCACGCATGCGCTGCACGAGCACCGAGCCCACCATCCCGCGCCAGCCGATCAACCCCACCTTTGTCATAAATAACTCAATAAAAACAAATAGTTAACTATAGCGCCGCGACCACCGCGTCGCCCATTTCCTGTGTGCCCACCTTCTTCGTGCCCGGCTCGTAAATATCCGCCGTGCGCAAGCCCTGTGCAAGGGCGGATTTCACGGCGGCTTCGATTCGATACGCCCACTCCTCCTTGTTGAACGTGTAACGCAGCATCATGGCTGACGACAATATCGTCGCCAGCGGATTGGCGATGCCCTTGCCGGCGATATCCGGCGCGGAGCCGTGACTCGGCTCATACAAGCCCTTGCTGTTCGCATCCAGCGACGCCGACGGCAACATCCCGATGGAGCCGGTCAACATTGACGCTTCGTCCGACAGAATGTCGCCGAACATATTGCCGGTGACTATTACGTCGAACTGCTTGGGATTGCGCACCAGTTGCATCGCCGCGTTGTCCACGTACATATGCGACAGCGCCACCTGCGGATATTTTTTCGCCACATCGATGACGATCTCGCGCCAGAAGCGGCTGGTCTCCAGCACGTTTTCTTTATCCACCGAGCAGAGCTTCTTGCCGCGCTTCATCGCGGTTTGAAAACCGGTCTCGGCGATGCGGCGGATTTCCGGCTCGGAGTAGAGCATCATGTCGTAGCCTTCGCGCTCGCCGCGGGCGTTGTCGCGCCGGCCACGCGGCTCGCCGAAATAAATATCGCCGGTCAGCTCGCGCACGATTAAAAGATCAAGCCCTGCCACCACGTCGGCACGCAACGTTGAAGCCGACGCCAATTGCGGATACAAAATCGCCGGA
>VFLF01000946.1 GCA_009885185.1 Nitrosomonadales bacterium
AACCTGGTGTTGCGGGCCGAGTGAGTGTTTAATCCACGTAATCCAAGACCTGATGACCTTGACTGGAGACAACATGATGATGAACAGATTTCTGCGGCGCTGCGTCTGGTGGCTTACCGCGGTCCCGGCGCTTGAGATGAGTCGGATTTCCGCCCGGCGGGAATGCGGATCTGGTCGCCCGCCTGATCTCGCACGCGATCACATCGATGGATCCGATGCGCTCGTTGCGGAAGGCCCCCTCGGTTGGGATTTTCGGAGAAAACACATGAACGGTCCACTGCTGAGAGCCGGCGTGGCCTTATTGCTGCTTGGTTCCCATTTTCTTATCCCTGTTACTGCATCCGCACAATCCAGGAAGGCCGAGCCAACGGCCGCCGAGATTGCGCTTTCCCAAGAGACGAATCGTCTTCAAACGCTTATAGAAGGCGCCAGGAAAGAAGGCGTATTGAACTTCTATGCGGCGATGCCGGCCGAAGACGTAGCACTGCTGGTCGACGCGTTCACCAAAAAATACGGCGTCAAAGTCAACGTCTGGCGATCGAGCTCTGAAAATCTCGTAAGGCGGATCACGACCGAGGCGCGCGCCAAGCGATTCGAAGTCGATATAGTGCAAAACAACGCGCCGGCCATGGAGCCGCTGCGCCGTGAGAAATTGCTGCAGCAGGTCAACTCCCCGACCCACCGCGAGCTGATGTCGCAGGCGGTTCCGGCGCACAGAGAATGGGTGGGGCTCTACTCGCTTATTTTTCTTCAGCTTTACAACACCAACAGCGTCAGGAAGGAAGAGCTTCCCAAAACCTACCAGGACTTGCTTGACCCTAAATGGAAAGGCCGGTTGGGTATTGAAGCCGAAGATCAGCCCTGGTTTGCATATGTGCTTCAGGAACTGGGCCAGGAAAAGGGGACAAGGCTGTTCAAGGACATCGTCCAAAGCAACGGCATGTCAGTTCGCAAAGGCCATACGCTGCTCGCCAATCTGGTTGCGTCAGGCGAGGTGCCGTTGGGTTTGACCGTGTATAGCTACATGGCCGTACAGTTAAAGCGCAATGGCGCGCCGGTCGACTGGTTTGTCATCTCCCCCCCTATTGCCCAGTTCACGACAGTAGCCCTGGCCAAAAATTCACCTCACCCGCACGCCGCGATGCTGTTTTACGAC
>VFLF01000285.1 GCA_009885185.1 Nitrosomonadales bacterium
CCGGGCAGCACTACGACTATCTGATGAAGTCCCTGCAAGGCTACAAGGCCGGCACCCGCAAGAGCCCGATTATGGCGCCGATGGCCGCCAACCTGTCGCAACGCGACATGGAAGACCTCGCGGCGTATTTTTCGTCGCAGCCGGGGTTGGTCACTTTTAAATAGGATTGAGTTATTAGGATTGAGGATCGAGAGACACCGCCACAGCGCTGGTTTTTACGCGATCCTAAATCCTCAATCCTGATTTTTGCCCTTAAACTCGCACAAATCCCGTATCAGACATTCCCCGCACTTGGGCGCGCGC
This sequence comes from Nitrosomonadales bacterium, assembly GCA_009885185.1. The sequence goes on from VFLF01000285.1 coordinate 304, forward strand.
GCGACGCAGACATAGCGTCCGTGCAGGATCAGCCAGTGGTGCGCGTGCAGCTTGTATTCATCGGGGATGAATTTCAGCAGCTTCTCCTCGACTTTCAGTGGCGTTTTGCCCGGCGCGATGCCGGTGCGGTTGCTGAGCCGAAACAGATGCGTGTCTACTGCAATGGTCGGCTCGCCGAACGCAATGTTGAGCACCACGTTGGCGGTCTTGCGGCCCACGCCCGGCAGCGCCTCAAGCGCCTCGCGGGTACGCGGGACTTCGCCGCTGTGGTTTTCCAGCAATAGTTTGCACGTTGCCAGTATGTTCTTCGCCTTGGTGCGGTAAAGGCCTATCGATTTGACGTAGCGCTCCAGCCCTTTTTGCCCCAGCTTAAGTATAGCTGCCGGCGTGTTGGCGTGCTGATACAGCGCATCGGTGGCGAGATTCACGCTTCTGTCCGTGGCTTGCGCCGACAGGATCACTGCCACCAGTAGCTCAAATGGGGTTGTAAAGTGCAATTCCCCGCGCGGTTTGGGGTTTGCGGCATGAAAACGCTCAAAAATGGCGCGGCGCTTGGCGGGGTTCATGTTCGGCTTTTGGGGTGGGCGGTGCGGGAAAGGCACCGTGAAAATGTGCCTTGCATCTGGACAGCACATTATATAATCTTGCCGGATCAATATGTTAGGCGGGGATATTATTATGAAAACCATACGCCAGTTTCTAGCCGTAGCCACAACTGTTGCGGGCTTATTGTGGGTGGGTGGTGCCGCAGCGGAATCCGTGACCTTCACCAAAGATGCGCCGTTGCGTTCGGAGCCGCGCTTTGACGCGAAGCCGGCGGCCCAAGTCAAGCAGGGCACCACCGGCACCGCCAGTGGCAAGCAAGGCCCTTTCCTCAACATCAAGACGCCACAGGCGACCGGTTGGGCATTGACCACCGATGTCAGCTTTGGCGCGGGTGGATCGTCGGCTGGCACGAATCTGGCCGGTATTTTCAGCGGCGGCAAGCCGCAGCGCGTCGGCGGCACATCAACGCTCGGCACCCGAGGATTCGACAAGGAAACCATAGGCACCGCGCTGGGCGACGGCGGCTCGGTCAGCACGGCGCAGCTTGCCATGCTGGACGGGTACGCGGCGGATAAGTCGGCGGGGGAAGCGTTCGCGAGTACTCGTGGGCTGACGGCTGCCAGTGTTAACTATTGATGGAGATGGCGATGAAACGCACCGGTCTTCTTATTATCTTGTTGTTGTCAGCCGCGTTTTCGACCGCGCAGGCGCAATCGTTTAACCTCAATCAGGGGCTCGGTATCATTTCCGGCGCTGCCGGAGCGCTGAAACCCATCGACGAAAAGGAAGAAGTGGCCATCGGTCGCGATCTGGCGGGGCGCATGCTCGGCGCGATAGCGTTGGTGGACGATGCCAATGTGCAGGCTTACGTTAATCGCGTGGGGCGCTGGATCGCGTCACAAAGCGAGCGGCCTGATTTGCCGTGGCGCTTCGGCGTGGCCAATGCCGGTAACATCAACGCGATGGCAATGCCGGGCGGCACGATCTTGATTACGCGCGGCTTGTATGATCTCCTGGATAACGAGGCGCAACTGGCCGGCGTGCTGGGACACGAGATCGCGCATGTTGTCAAAAAACATCATATCAACGTGATGCAGAATCAAAAGCTGGTTGGGGTGGGCGCGAACCTCGCGGCGGCGCGCACCGGCAGCAATGTCTTGGGGCAGCAGGCGTTGAATTTCTTCAAGAATCTTTTTATCAGCGGCCTCGACAAGGGGGCGGAGTTCGAAGCCGATGCCACGGGCGTTATTCTGGCCGCGCGCGCGGGTTATAACGCGTTTGGTCTGGCCGAAGTGCTGCACAAAATCGGCGCGCGCGGCGGAAAAGATCCTTCCGTCGTCGATTTGTTCGGTTCGCATCCTTCACCGGCAGAGCGGCTGACCAAACTCGGCGAACTGCTCGCGCCGCGTCTTGCCAACCTGCCTTCGGGCGCGGAACCTGACATCACGCCGGTGTCGGCCAGCGCCGCCGCGCCGCGTGCTGGCGCGGCGCCCGCGACGACGGGCGCGAGAGCGCTGACCAACGAAGCGCCTGCCGCACCCGCCGAAGCGCCCGCGCAAAAACCGGCGGCCGGCGGCAGTCCCCTGGATGCCCTCAAGGGACTGAAGGGCTTGTTTGGCCGCTGAGGGTTCTCCAGGTATTTATGTAATTATTTGTTTTTAAATATTTATTTACTATTTTCTTGAATTCTCAAGCGGGCGCGTGCCAGCGCCCGCTCTACCGCCGTCTGTTTCTTGAGCTGATCCGCCGTCATGGTTTTTCTGCCTGACGCTGACGCGCGTTGCTCGCGTTCGGCCTCCAGTCGTATTTCACGAGCAAGGTAGCGCGACCGCGCATGCGTCGCGCGCGTGAGGCGATGTTCTCGCGTGTCGTGTTCCGCGAGCCGCTGCACCGGAATCATCGTGATGCAATCCACCGGACACGGCGGAATACACAGTTCGCAGCCGGTGCATTCCTGCGCGATCACGGTGTGCATGAGTTTGGCCGCGCCCGCGATGGCGTCCACCGGACAGGCTTGTATGCACAGCGTGCAGCCGATGCACCACGCCTCATCGATCAGTGCCACCGCTGGCGATTTGGTCACGCCGCAAGTGGTATCCAGCGCTATGGGCGGGCGTTGCAGCAAGGCCGCGAGATCC
>VFLF01000143.1 GCA_009885185.1 Nitrosomonadales bacterium
ATTTTCGGGTAGCCCTTACACACTCGCGTGTTACATGATCGAGGGCGGCGGCAGCGCCGATTTCCGCACGGTCAAAACGATGTTGTATGACCGGCCCGATCTGCTGCATCACATTCTTGATATCAACGCGCGCGCAGTGATCGCTTACCTTAACGCGCAGATCGAGGCCGGCGCGCAGGCGGTGATGATTTTTGATACCTGGGGCGGCTCATTGAGTGCGGCGGCGTACAAAGAGTTCTCGCTCACTTACCTGCAACGCATCGTCGCGGGCCTGACGCGCGAAAAGGACGGCGCGCGCGTGCCGAGTATCGTATTCACCAAGGGCGGCGGCCTGTGGCTGGAGGACATCGCCGCCATCGGTTGCGATGCGGTTGGCCTGGATTGGACCTGCGATATCGGTCAGGCGCGTGCGCGCGTCGGCGCGAATGTCGCGCTGCAAGGCAATCTGGATCCCATGACCTTGTTCGCGCAACCGGATGCGATACGCGCTCAGGTCGCCAATGTGTTGGCATCGTACGGCCCCGGCGCGGGCCACGTGTTCAACCTCGGCCACGGGGTGTCGCAGTTCACCAACCCCGACCACGTGGGCGCGCTGGTTGATGCTGTGCATGAGTTGAGCCGCGCCTACCATCCGCCGTCCTGAGCAGAAACATATACACAGCAAGGACTCAGCGCGCGTTTTTCGAAAACGCCATGACCGTCACGCCACCATATATTACTAAGTATTTGTTTTTAAATAACTATTTTACATCCCGCACACTGGTGACGTAAGTGCTTGAATCCTTGGGCACTCTCGCCGGAGACCGCCTCAAGCAGTGATTCACAGAGTTATCCACAGGATTTTGCCGCCGGCGGATTGTCTTGCGGTACAACACCTTGCGTCATATTCTCAAACACGCCCTGAACAAGCCGGGCTAACTTCGCGCCGCCTCACTGTGCAACGCCCATGAAAATCGTCCGCGTCGGTCTCGACGTGCCGCTCGACAAGCTGTTCGACTACCGCTGCGACGACGCGCGGGAATCCGACATCGGCGCGCGCGTGCTGGCGCCGTTTGGCAAGCGCAGCGTGGTTGGCGTAATTCTGGACGTCGCCGATACCAGCACCATTGCCACGGCGCGGTTAAAACCCATCACCAAAATGCTGCGCGAAGCGCCGGGGTTTTCGCCGGACGATATCCAGCTCATTCGGTTTGCGGCGGATTATTACCACCATCCGCTGGGCGCGGTGGTGATAAGCGCGCTGCCTGCAGGATTGCGCCGCGCGCGCAAGGCCCCGGTGAAATCACTCACCCATTACGCACTGACCGCGCTGGGCGCAACGCGCACCGCCGACAGCCTGCCCGCGCGCGCCACCACCAAACGGCGCTTGCTGGCGTTGTTCCACGACCATCAGGTGCTCGACGACGGCGCCGTTCGCGCCTGCGCGCCCACCGCCAAAGTCGCGCTGCGCCAATTGATCGAATCGGGGTACGTAACCACGTGCGAAGGCGCGCTGCCGCTCTCGCCCGCCGCGGCCTTGCTGGAAGCACCCGAGGTCAGCGGACCGCCGCTGACGCTGGATCAGACTGCTGCCGTCGCCGCGCTATGCGCCGAGTTGTCGGCGTTCAAGCCGCACTTGCTGCTCGGCGTGACCGGCAGCGGCAAGACCGAGGTGTATCTGCGGGTGATCGACGCGGTGCTGAAAAAGGGCCGTCAGGCGCTGCTGCTGGTGCCGGAAATTTCGCTCACGCCGCAACTGGAAGCCACGGTGCGCGGGCGTTTCCCGCATACGAAGGTGGTGAGCCTGCACAGCGGGCTGAATGAAACCGAGCGCCTCGATCACTGGATCGCCGCGCAGTCGGGCGCGGCGCGCATTGTGCTCGGCACGCGGCTGGCGGTATTCGCGCCGTTGCCGGAACTGGGCCTGATCGTGGTCGACGAGGAACAGGACGCGTCGTTGAAGCAAAACGAAGGTTTTCGTTACTCCGCGCGCGACCTCGCGGTGGTGCGCGCGCGCCAGCGCGGCGTGCCCATCGTGCTCGGCTCGGCCACGCCCGCGCTGGAGACCTGGCACAACGCCGCCAGCGGACGTTACGCGCTGGCGCAACTGCCCAAGCGCATCAACAACACGCCGCCGCGCATCGTATGCGTCAACACGCGCGACGTGCGGCTCGACAACGGCTTTGCGCCGCCGCTGCTTGCCGCCGTCCGCGATCGGCTGGCGCGCGGCGAGCAAAGCCTGGTGTTCATCAACCGCCGCGGATATTCGCCGGTGCTGATGTGCCACGATTGCGGCTGGCTTTCAGGCTGCCATCGCTGCTCGGCCAAGCTGGTGCTGCACGCGCACGACCGGCGCTTGCATTGCCATCACTGCGGCTATCAATCGAAAGTGCCGATGGCCTGCCCCGATTGCGGCAATGCGGATCTGTCGCCCGTCGGGCAAGGCACGCAGCGCATCGAGGCCACGCTCACGGAACGGTTCCCGCTAGCGCGCATTCTGCGCATTGACCGCGACAGCACGCGCGCGCGCGGCGCATGGAGCGGCATGCGCGAACGCATCGAGGCGCGCGAAGTGGATATCCTCGTCGGCACGCAAATTCTCGCCAAGGGCCACGACTTCGCCGGACTGTCGCTGGTGTGCGTGGTCAATGCCGACAGCCTGCTCTACAGCACGGATTTTCGCGCGCCGGAACGGTTGTATGCGCTGCTCACGCAAGTCGCCGGACGCGCGGGGCGCGGCACGATACCGGGCGAGGTGCTGATCCAAACCGACTTTCCAACACATCCGCTCTACGCCGCGCTGCGCGATCAGGACACCGCGCGCTTTGCCGATGAGCTATTGAAGGAGCGCCGTAGCGCGGGCTTTCCGCCGTATCAGTATCAGGCGCTGCTGCGCGCCGAAGCGCCCAAGCTCGACACCGCGATTCAATGGCTCACGCGCGCGGCCGTGCTCGCGCGCGAATTGGATGAGGCGATTCTCGTCTACGACCCGGTGCCCGCGGGCATGATGCGTCTGGCCGGTCGCGAGCGCGCACAGTTGCTGGTGCAATCCTCCAGCCGCAACCGGCTGCAACGATTTCTCACGGCGTGGCAGCAGGCGTTGACGGAAAAGAAAGCCGGCAACGCGCGCTGGTCGATTGATGTGGACCCGTTGGAGTTGTAACCGTGAATCCTGACCGTCATGTTAGAATCTCTTGTTTTTAAACGATTTTTTCGCCGCGCTTGATTGCAGTCCTGCGGCGGAACCACACTGGACACCATGAGTAACCCTTCTTTCGCGGACGCAAAATCAGCCATCGTTGATTTGCTGACGACCGCGCTACACGCCGTCGCGCCGGACGCAGGCACCGCCGTCATCACCCTGGAGCGCCCCAAACAAGCGCAACACGGCGATTTTTCCTGCAACGTGGCGATGCAACTGGCGAAGACGCTGCGCGCGAAGCCGCGTGATATCGCGCAAAAACTGTTGGCCGCGTTGCCGGCCTCGCCGCTGCTGGAAAAAACCGATATCGCGGGCGCGGGTTTTATCAACCTGTACCTCACGCGTGCCAGCAAACAAGGTATCGTGAATCACATATTGGCGTCGGGGCCGGCGTTTGGCAAAAGCGCTGCCGGAGCGCGGAAAAAAATCCAGCTCGAGTTCGTTTCCGCCAATCCGACCGGGCCGCTGCATGTCGGTCACGGGCGCGGCGCGGCGTATGGCGCGTGTCTGGCCAATGTGCTGACTGCCACCGGCCATGAGGTGTCGCGCGAGTTTTACATCAATGACGCGGGCCGGCAGATGGATATTCTGGCGGTGTCGGTGTGGCTGCGTTATCTGGAAACTCGCGGCGCGGCGGTGGCGTTTCCCGCTGACGGCTATCGCGGCGACTATGTGCGCGACATCGCGCGGGCGCTGGATATGGCGCACGGCGCACGGTTTTCCCGCGAGTTTCCCACCACCTTACCCGCCGAGGGCGAAGACGCCGATGCGGCGCTGGATACGCTGATTGCGCGCGCGCGCGCCGCGCTCGGCGATGAGTGGAAGGCGCTGCATGGTCACGCGCTGGATGCCATGCTCGCCGATCAGCGCGATGACCTGGGGCATTTTGGCGTTACGTATGATCGCTGGTTTTCCGAACAGTCACTGTTCGACAGCGGCGCGGTGGCGCGCGCGCTGGACACGCTGCAACACAACGGTCATCTTTATGAAAAAGACGGCGCGAGATGGTTTCGCTCCACCGCCTTCGGCGATGAAAAAGACCGCGTGGTCTGCCGCGAGAACGGCCAGTTCACCTATTTCGCCTCGGACATCGCCTATCATCTGGACAAAATCGAGCGCGGCTACGATCAATTGATCGATGTGTGGGGCGCCGATCACCACGGCTACATTGCCCGCGTGAAGGGCGCCTTGCAGGCGCTGGGCGCGAACCCGGATAAACTCACCGTGACTCTGGTGCAGTTCGCCGTGCTGTTCCGCGGCGGCGAAAAAATCGCGATGGGCAAGCGCTCCGGCGATTTTGTCACGCTGCGCGAATTGCGCGAGGAAGTGGGCAACGACGCAACGCGCTTTTTTTATGTGCTGCGCAAAAGCGATCAGCATCTCGATTTCGATCTGGATCTGGCGAAATCGCGCACCAACGAAAATCCGGTGTACTACATTCAGTACGCCTATGCGCGCGTGTGCAGCGTGTACGCGCAGTGCAACGCGGATGAGGCCAGCGTCGCGGGCGCCGATCCGGCGCCGCTGGATACGGAGGCCGAACTGGCGTTGCTGCAAAAACTGGCGGAGTATCCGGAGATCGTGGAAAACGCGGCGCGCGAATTGTCGCCGCACCTGATCGCGTTTTATCTCAAGGATCTGGCCGCGCAGTTTCACAGCTATTACAACAGCACGCGTTTTCTGGTGGATGAGTTGGCGGTGCGCAATGCCCGGTTGGCGCTGGCGGGCGCGGTACGGCAAGTGCTCGTCAATGGTCTTGCGCTGCTGGGTGTTTCCGCGCCGGAAAAAATGTAAGATACGGTCATGCCCAAAGATTACAAACAGCAGCCGAAAAAACGCGGTAACAACCCCGGCGGCTCGACCTTCGTCGGCATTCTGATCGGTTTGGTGCTGGGCCTGTCGATCGCGCTGGGCGTGGCGTGGTACATCAACAAAATGCCCAACCCGTTCAAGGACAAGACGCAGGCGTCCACGCCGCCCACGCCACCTAAAGGCGCTCCCGCAACGAAAGCACCTGACGCGGCCACCGCCGACAAAGGGCCACGCTTTACCTTCCCCGAAATCCTCAAAGGCGACGACAAATCCGCCCATCGTGATAAAGGAGACAAGGGCGAAAAGACGTCAACACCCGCGCCTCGTGAAGCGTTCTTCCTGCAGGCAGGTTCGTTTCAAAATGCGCCCGACGCCGATAATCTGAAGGCGCGGCTGGCACTGGTGGGTATTGAAGCCTCCATTCAAACCACGAATTTGCCCGATAAGGGCGTGTGGCACCGCGTCAGGGTGGGGCCGTATACGGATGTCGATGAACTTAATCGCATCCGCAGTATTCTCAAGCAGAACGGCGTGGAGTCCGCCTTGGTCAAGGTACGCGAAGCGGAAAAGTAGCGCACCACGGCAAGTTCAAGCTGTTTCAGGGAGTGATTATGCGTAGCATCATGGTCGTCAATCGATGGTTGCGGTGGGCGTTGGTAAGCGTGCTGGCGGCACTCACGATGGCCGGCATGCCGGCATCGGCGCAACTCGTTGCGGGCAAGGATTACCGGGTCATCAAACCGCCGCAGCCCACGCCCAGCGGGAAAAACATCGAAGTCATTGATTTCTTTTGGTACGGTTGCGGCGGCTGCAACCAGTTGCAACCCTCGCTCTACGCGTGGCTGAAACGCAAACCGGTCGATGTCACGTTTCGCCGCCAGCCCGCCGCGTTTCAGGATAACTGGGTGCAGCTTGCGCGCACGTATTACACCATCGAGGCGCTCGACTTGACCGACACGCTGCATAGCGAAGTGTTCGACGCCATCCACAAGACCAAGGCGCTGAATCCGGCCACGCTGGCCAAGAGCCCGGAGGCCCTGTTTGACTGGGTCGCGACCAAAGGCGTCAACAAGCAAAAGTTCATGGAGACGTACAAGTCATTCGGCGTGGCAAGCCGCTCGCAACGCACTATCGACGTCACCTCAGCATACAACATCTCCAGCACACCCACGCTGGTGATCGACGGTCGTTTTGTCATTACGCCTTCCGGCGGCTATGATGTCTTTTTCAAAAACGTGGATCAATTAATCGAACTTGCACGTAAAAGTCGTGGAGGCAAATAACCCGTGAATACGATGACAGGCATACGCCGCTTATTGGCGTTGGGGGCGTTGGCGATAACGGCAATGGTTGCCACGAGCGCGCAGGCGCAGCAAACATTGGATCGCCCACTGGAACAAACTTACCGTGTTATCCAGCCACAAAAAGTCGAAACCGGTGATCGTATCGAGATCATCGATTTCTTCTGGTACGGATGACCCTTTTGTTATCAGCTTCTGCCCGTGATGGCGGAATGGGAAAAGACCAAACCTTCGGATGTGGTAGTAAGGCTCATACCGGCGGTGTTGCGGGAAGGCTGGCTGGCTGACGCTCACCTTTTCTACACCCTCGAATTATTGGGAGAAGCGCAGCGCCTGCACACAGCGGTTTTTGACAGCATCCACAAAGGCCAGTTGCAAACGAGTAATACGGAGGCTGTTGCGGCATGGGCGGTCAAAAACGGTATCGACGCGCAGAAATGGCAGGGCGCTTATACCAACAACGAGGTACGCAACCGCGTGGTCCACGCCATGACGCTGGCGCGTAACTACGATGTGCGCGGCACCCCTGCGCTAATTGTGGATGGGCGCTATCAAACCAGCCCCGGGATGGCCGGTGGCCTAGCGGGCATTCCCGCCGTGCTGGATGCGCTCATCAAACTTGCGCGCGAGCAACGCAAGAAGCAGTAGAGCGCCGTGATCACTCGACCGTAACGGATTTCGCGAGATTGCGCGGCTTGTCCACATCGGTGCCGCGCAGCAGCGCCACGTGATAGGCCAGCAGTTGCAACGGAATCACATGCAGTATCGGTGATAGCGGTCCCGCGTGATCCATCAGCGCGATGGTACGCAGACGATCTGCCTTGGCAATGCGTGCATCACGATCGGCAAACACATACAACTCGCCGCCGCGCGCGCGCACTTCCTGCATATTGGATTTGAGTTTTTCCAGCAACTGATCGTTGGGCGCCACCGTGATCACCGGCATGGCTGCATCGACCAGCGCCAGTGGGCCATGCTTTAACTCGCCCGCCGCGTAGGCTTCGGCATGGATGTAGGAAATTTCCTTGAGCTTTAACGCGCCTTCCATGGCTATCGGGAAATGCACGCCGCGCCCGAGGAACAGGGCGTGTTGTTTGTTCTTGAAGCGTTTGGCCCATGCCGCCACCTGCGGCTCGACCGACAGCACCGACTCCATGGCTCGTGGTAAGTGGCGCAACGCCTTTAGCAGATCGCGCTCTTGCGTGGCGCTCAATCGCTTGCGTAGTTTGGCCAGCA
>VFLF01000114.1 GCA_009885185.1 Nitrosomonadales bacterium
CGCCAGCGCGGGCGCGCTCCGCCAGCGCATCGGCAAATTCCTTGCCTACCTCCTCTGACCAGTAGATATAGCTCTCGAATGTAATGGTCTTTTGCGCAGCGCGTATGGCCGCGAGCATCGACGGAAATATGCGGTCGCCGTTCAATAAGCCTTCAAAACGGTTGCCCGGCAGAATGGCGGGACCGAGCAGTACGCCCATCGCGCGCTGAAAAGCAGGATCACCCGCCACGTAAAGGCGTGCTACCTTTTGCTCGATTTTCTTCTCACTGTTGACAAAGTTCAGCGCCACTACGCACACGATCACCGTCAGTACAATGGTGCAAAGGACGATCAGCACGATATGCGTGGTTTTCATTTCGTTATTGTGGAACGCTCGCCATATAAGCTAGCGGCGCCGGCACATGGCAAGACCGGCGCGCCGCTTTCGAAACAATGTCTGCTGTGCTATCAATGCGATGCAAAAAACGGGCGGCGATGAAGCTTGGCTGCCGCCCGCCAATTTATCGCGTTACCGATTGCCGATGCGCTCCCATGCATCGCGCGTAGCACCGCGCGCCTTGTCCCAAACCAGATTTGAATTACCTTTCGCGCCGTTCCATCCCCGCGAGAGATCAGACTCAACGTCATCGAAGCTGCGGCCGGGGTACTTGCTATAGGAGCTGACGCCATAACCATAGGCCGGTCCGTAGTCGTCGAAGGTATCGGCGCTATTGGCATACGACCGGGATTGGAAATTCTCGCGCCAGTAGGCCGCTTCACTGGTGGGATCAATAACTTCGGCGATTCCCTTGCCGGCCAGTCCGCCGACAACGGCGCCCACCGCCGCGCCAATCACCGTACCGACCGGACCAACGACGGTACCTGCTGCCGCGCCCGCGGCAGCGCCACCTGCCGCCGCGCCGAGACCGGTGCCGATCGGATGAGATCCGGGCGCTCCTGTTATCGGATCGCGGTTCGCGTCACTCTCAGCCTTGATGTTCGTGCCTGTCTTGTTCTCGAAGTTCATGTTCATATCCTTTAATGTTGGTTGTGTATAGCAAGGACTGCGTTCGCAGATTTGGCAGGTTGTTTCACACGCAATTGATTCGAACCCGCGTAAGCAACTTTTCAGTCCGTTGTTATGCACATCCGACCTGCCATGATCGGCGAAGTAGAACCATACGTTCTGCCAAAAGGATTGACTGTGCGGTGGCACACGCAAAGCAAATTGGAGGTTTGCTGGGCGCTGCAGCCCCTGCTGGCGCCGGCCCGCGATGATAGGAAAGCGCCGTTCAGTGCTGACTACAGATTCTTGTACACCTTCGTCATTTGTGCGCCCCGATCGGTATCTGTGAGCCCACGCTTGAGGTCCGTTGCAGCCTGCTTGATCACCTCACTTGGCTCACCGGCCTTAGAGTCTGCCGATTCGTCGTTTTCGTGAGGCAATCGCGGAACGACCTTCTTCAGCGCGCTGACTTTCACTCTTCGTGCTCGGTGACGTCTCACGACGTCGGTGGGCGGCTGGTTTACGGTGCGGGTTGTCATCGTTTCTGATCACACAACTTTACTTCATAGCCCAGTAGATAACTTTGCGCCTGCGCCGGATAGTGTAAATGCTTCGTAACTTGACAATCGCATGAAATCGAATCGCGATCTCAGGGTGATTCACTAATTATCGATTTCTAATTTACCCGCCTCGATTCGGATATTCCGTACGGCAACGCACACAAATTACACAAGTACAAATCGCTTGAAGAGACGATCCACGAATGCTGCGTGTCACTGCAGAATGCATCGCCAGTGGATATCTGCATTAGAAGATTAAGGCGCTCCAGACGATTCCTCACGTCGTTTGTTGCGCAGATAAATCCATTGACCAGTGCCGGCAGCCGCCAGCATCAGCACATTGGTCGCCACGAACACCCAATTGCTCAGTAACCAGCTATAAATGACGAATCCGGTTGAAGCCGCCAGTTGCCCAATGAAAAGCCAACGCGACACGCCCTGCGTACTGCGGTCGCGCCATTGCGTATAGACTTGGCGGCTGATCGTGAGCAATAGAATGGCGCCGGCGCACCAGCCTATAATTTCAGTCCACATATGCGTCGTCGGATTCGCAGAGTTTCAAGTTACACTCGATGTTGCGGGCTGCGCATGGATTCATCATCGGTGTCAATGCGAGACTTCTTTCTCGCTCCTGCGATCCTGAGCGAAAATACTAATGACGAGCCAGATGCCCCCTGCTGCCGCAGCCAGAAAAAGCACCATCGCCAGCCCCGGGTAGCCGAATAGGCGGAACGCGGTCTCAACGCGCATCAACAGCGATGCACCGACGATTAGTGCGGCGAGGACGATGCCCATGGTAATGCGATTGGCGATTTTCTGTAGTGCCTCCATCACCAGTTTCGCGTCCAGCGCCCTGACTTTTACTTCAAGTTTCGCGTTGGATATCGCGTCCAGTATCTTATTGAGGCGCGCAGGCAGGCCGGTGACGAAATCCTTCATTTCCAGCAGCGAACTCAGAATACCTCCCTGCGACGCGTCTTTTTGCATGCGTTGCGACATGATCTCGCTCACGTTACGGCGCACAGCGGCGCTGGTATCGAACACCGGATCGAGGATCCTGCCCACTTCATCCAATTGCAGCAGCGTCTTTCCGAGCAAGGTGAGTTCGGTGGGGACAAAGAGGCCGTTCCGGCCTGCGATGTGACTGACCCGAAGCAGGATTTTTCCCAGGTTCATCTGTTGCGGGCGCCGCTCCTGACGCTGCGTTACGAGTTGGCCGATGCGGCGGCAGAACTCCTTCGAATCAAACACTTCATTGGTGCGGCTGATGCGGATCGCAACCTCGGCGGCGGCGTCGCTTTTTCCTTCACTGATCGCGAGCAGGATTTTCAGCAGATTTTCCTGCATGGCCGGCGTGGTGTGGCCGACCATGCCGAAGTCGAGCAACGCAATGCGGCCCTCGCTGGTGACGAAGACATTGCCGGGATGCGGATCAGCATGGAAAATGCCGTCGACAAGAATCTGTTTCAGATACGCACGGAACAGCGCCTCGGCCAGTGCCGTGCCGTCCAGGTCAATACTCGCCATCGGGCCCAGCGCGGTGATCTTGCGTCCCTGAACCCAGTCCATCGTAAGCACGCGGCGTGTGCTGTAGTCCGCAATTGGTTGCGGTATCTGGATCAGATCGAATGCGGCAAGATTTTTCGCGACAATAACCAGGTTCTGCGCTTCGCGTTCATAGTTCAACTCCTGCTGGATAGTGATGCGCAGTTCCTCTAGCATGGACAAGAAGCGGTAACGGCGGCCAAGGTCGGTATATTCGTCGAAAAATTCAGCGATCTGCGCGAGCACTTCAAAGTCCTCAGCGATTTGCTTTGCGATGCCCGGCCGCTGCACTTTAACGACAACCATGCGCCCGTCGCGTAATGCTGCGGAGTGCACCTGGCCGAGCGAAGCTGCGGCAAGGGGCGTGGGATCGAAGCGCGAAAACGCCTTAGACAGCCGCACCCCCAGTTCAGTGGCGACGATCTCCTCCACTTCGGCGTAGGAAAACGGCTTCACTTTGTCCTGTAGCCTGGCAAGCGCCTTTAAATACGCTTCGGGAAGCAGATCGGGGCGGCTCGCGAGCACTTGCCCCACTTTCACATACGTGGGGCCCAGCGCTTCAAGATCATCCGCCAGCTGCTCCGGCACAACTTCGTTGGGACTCGCGGCGTTCACTTCTGCGGCATCGACGGAGTCGTCGATACCCAACTGCTGCACAAGATCGAAGCGTCCGTACTTCCACAGCAGCACGCAAATCTCTTTGTAGCGTTTAAGGTGATTGGCCGATAGCTTGATTTTCATGGCCTGTTCCTGCTGATAATTTGAACTTTCCGACGCAGAAATGTAGCTGCAAATGATGCGTCTCTCTGTACGCTTGTGCACACGAAATTTGGCCCGGACGCTCTACGATGCGTGGTCGGGACAACCCTCAGGAATGAAAGCCTGCTTGGACGGTTGTCCGTTTACTTCGCGAAGATAGTTTTCCGATGGATAAATAAAGTGGTGTTCCATATTCCTGTATTCGACAAGCGAGAGTGGTATGACTAGCGGCTTGGGCTCGGCTACACACCAGCGCGATCTGCGCACCGGCACGCCGTACTGGCTGCGTCGCGGCAACGTACGGGTGGCGAGCGCGCCACTCAGCGCGAACCTTGTGGTTGACGTCGCAGTGGTCGGCGCGGGCGTAGGTGGCGCGTTAGTGGCGGATGCGTTGCTGCGAGCCGGCAAGAGCATCGCTGTTCTCGACCGCCGCGGCCCGGTTGAAGGATCGACGCCGGCCAGCACAGCGTTGCTTCAATTCGAGATCGATCAGCCGCTTATTTATCTGGCGCAGAAGATCGGTCACGCGCGCGCAGTGCGCGCATATTGGCGCTCCGCTACGGCAGTGGATTTCCTGCGAGGCCGCATCTCCGACCTCGGTCTACGCTGCGGCTTCCGCGAGCGCCAGACCGTCTACCTGCCGGGCAACGTGCTCAACGTGACGGAACTCAAACGAGAGGCGGTAGCGCGCGCGCAGGTCGGACTGCGTTCGCGCTTCATCGGCGCCGATGAATTGCGCGCGCTAACGGGGATCGAGAAAGCCGGCGCCGTGCTATCGAGCGGTGGCGGCGAGGTTGATCCGGCGGCACTGGTCGCCGGCCTGTGGCGGTCTGCGTTGTCACGCGGCACGCGTATTTATGCTCCGAGCGAAGTTGTCAATATCGATTCTGCTCGTGATCACGTCACGCTTACCACCGCCGAAGGTTACGAGATACGCGCCAAGCATGCAGTGTTTGCCACGGGCTACGAACTGGTGAAACTGGTTAAGCCGCGTGGCTATAAGGTAATTTCAACCTGGGCCATGGCGACGGTAGCGCAGCGCGGCAAACTGTGGCCCAGTCGCTGCCTAATCTGGGAGGCAGCCGATCCTTACCTTTATATGCGCACCACGCCGGATGGCAGGGTTATCGTGGGCGGCGAGGACGAGGAATTCTCGGCCGACGATAAGCGTGACGCGCTGATCCCCAAAAAAATCATTGCTATTCGCCGCAAGCTCGGAAAACTTCTGCCGAATCTTGACACCACACCCGAATACACGTGGGCCGGCTGCTTCGGCGCTAGCGCCACCGGTCTCCCCGCCATAGGCGCGATTCCGGGGGCTGCACGTTGCTTTGCTGTCATGGGCTACGGCGGCAACGGCATCACCTTCAGCGCGATCGCAGCGCAAGTGATCCAACGGGCCATTCTAGGGCTACCCGATCCCGACGCCGATCTCTTTGCGCTGCCGGCGTAGAGGCTTACGCTAAGTCACGCAGCCGTCATTGCTCAAGAATCCGCTGCGTCTCTGCGATACCCGCGCAACCTTCGCGCACGATCACCGTCCACTTTGTCCTGATAAACCGAGGGATCGACCCCAACCAGAAGTTGCGCGGCCTTGAGCACATCGCCCGCGTCAACCAGCACCTTTTTCATCTGCCCCGAAACCTGCGTCCCGACGTCGACAAGTTGCGTGGGCCGATAGCTTATTTAATATAAGTATTTGTTTTTAAACACTTTTTATACAACCATCATAGGGTGATCCCGCAGTACCTACTCGAAGCCCATGGAAGCGCTGGCTGCGGACGCGGAATCATCCAAGCCCGCCTTGGAGTGCTGTGTACGCTAACGAACATATTTGCTAGTGCTCCCACAGTACCCTTGCTGTCGGAGGTATGACGAATGCTCAACCCTGCTGATGCAGCGCTGCGGGCAGCAAACCCATGTGACGTTCTGGTGATCGGCGGCGGGCCGGCAGGCGCTGCGATAGCCGCTCTGCTGGCACAGCGCGGACGCGATGTGGTATTGATCGAAAAAGCGCGGCACCCGCGTTTTCACATCGGCGAATCGCTGCTCCCCCTCAATATGCCGCTGCTCGAGCAGCTCGGCGTGGCCGAGGAAATGAAGCAAATCGGTATGCCCAAATACGGCGCCGAGTTCGTCTCACCCTGGCACGATCAGCCGGTTACTTTTGATTTTGCCAACGCCATGGACAAGGCGTTCCCCTACGCCTATCAGGTACGGCGCTCGGAGTTTGACCAGATTCTTTTTCGCAACGCCGTGCGCAAAGGCGCCAAGGCGTTCGAAGACTGTCGTGCCACTGCGGTTGAGTTCCAAAGCACGGGCGCAACCGTCACGGTACGGCAGCAAAACGGTGAGCAGCAGCAGTGGCAAACGCGATTTGTCGTCGATGCCTCGGGCCGCGATACCCTACTTGCCAACCAGTTCGGCACCAAGCAACGCAGCAAGAAAAACAACAGTGCCGCGATTTTCGGACATTTTTCGGGGGCGACACGGCTCACCGGCAAGGCCGAAGGCAATATCAGCTTGTTCTGGTTCGATCATGGCTGGTTCTGGTTCATACCCTTGCACGATGGCACCACCAGCATAGGCGCGGTGTGCTGGCCCTACTACATGAAGTCGCGCAAAACCGACCCGGAAACATTTTTCTTCGACACCATCGCACTGTGTCCTGCCTTGGCGACGCGGCTGTGCAATGCTACGTTGAATAGTCCCGTCACAGCGACCGGAAATTACTCTTACGAGGTCACGCGCGCGACGGGCCGCAATTACCTGCTGCTGGGCGACGCGTTTACGTTTGTCGACCCGGTGTTTTCCACCGGCGTATTGTTCGCCATGCAAAGTGCGTTCGCCGGCGCCGATACAGTCGAGATTTGCCTGGACCATGCGCAACACGCGCCTGCTGCATTAAAAGCGTTCGACCGCGCCATGCGCCATGGCCCGAAAATATTTTCCTGGTTCATCTATCGAGTCACCACCCCGACCCTGCGCGATCTGTTCATGGGACCGGGAGATAAGCGTTTGCAGGAAGCTGTGCTATCGGTACTGGCCGGCGATATCTTTCGTAGCACCCCATTGGGAATCCGATTGTTTGCGTTCAAGACGATCTACTACCTGAGAAACCTTTTCAACCCACGCAGAACCCTGAGCGCATGGAAAAAACGCAAACAGATCCTTGGCGAACCCAGCGCCGAAACCAACGCGATTTAGCCGCACGTACCGGGGCTGCCGCGCCGCTGGAACTCAGCTATCTGACGCCCGAAGCGTTCGAGGCCCATCAGCTCGCGTGCAAAGGCCGAATCATGGGTGCCGTGGCCTTTGGCGCCCAACGCCCTCGCATTGCCGCGCCGGACTGCCCTTACGCATGGGTGGAGATGCCGGTGCTGAACGGCGAGTCGATGCTCGAAGTCTGGACCAGCGCGCAACCCGTGGTACGGGAAGATTCCGACGGACTCTCCAGTACGCGCAATGAAGACACGCTTTTCGGCTGCGTGCAAATTGAGCTGGACTGCGCGCTTCAGGTCGCCAGCTATCTGGCCTAC
>VFLF01000393.1 GCA_009885185.1 Nitrosomonadales bacterium
TGAACAGCGCGCAGTTGACGCAATACCTGACCAAGCAAATGCCCACCGTGGGTGAGTTCATGGAATACATCGGCGCCAAAAAGCCGTAACGTTCGGCGGAACTGTCTTGAGCAAAATCACCTCCGTCAACACTTACCCGATCAGCGCGCCGCTGAAACACCGGCAGCACACCGATGAAGGACATCGCGGCGTGGGTCGCCAAACTCACGCCGCACGCGATCGGCATGAACGCACTCGCCCATGGCGACGTGTGGGAAAAACTTTTCGCGCTGACCTCGCCGCAACCGAACATCGGCGGCCTGCCGCGCAGCGCGCGCCCGCAGATCATGGCCGCCATCGGGGGCATCGACATGGCGCTGTGGGACATCGCGGGCAAGGCCGCGGGCATGCCAGTCTATCAACTGCTCGGCGCACAAAACAAACCGGTGTTCACCTACGGCACCGGCGGCTATTACATCGAAGGCGCGAAACTCACCGCCTGCGCCGATGAACTCGCCGGTTTCGTGGATCGCGGCTACAAGGCAGTGAAACTCAAAACCGGCGCGGGCACGATGGCCGATGAAGTCAAACGCATCGCCGCCACGCGCGCCGCCATCGGCCCGGATATTGCGCTGATGCTGGACTTGAACGCCGCGTACGATCTGCCCGCATGCATCGATTTCGCGCGCTTGGTCGCGCCCTACAATATTTTCTGGCTCGAAGAACCGCTGCACTGGTATTTGCAGCCGACCGATTTTGCGCTACTCGCCAAAGCGACACCGATACCGCTGGCCCACGGCGAGCGCGAACTCACGCGCTTCACCACGCGCGATTTCATGACCATCGGCGGCGTGCGCTACATCATGTTCGACGCCACGCGCGCCGCCGGCTTCACCGAAGCGCTGCGGGTCGCGCACATGGCCGATCACGCCGGCGTGATGATTACCCCGCACCACGCGCCGGAAATGCACGCGCATCTCGTCGCCGCATTCCCGCGCACCGGCTTCGCCGTCGAATCACACGGTTCGCCGGACCGCGATCCGATCTGGAATGGGTTGTTCAGCGAACGCGCGCAGGTGCGCGACAGTTACGTGCATATGAACGACAAACCGGGCTTTGGGATTGCGATTGATTGGGGTTTTTCGAACCGACATAATCCATGAAATAGTGTTTAAAAACAAATACTTATTTATAAATAATCAGTTCGCCAGCAAGCCCGCCCGCCGCACTTTCCTGCTTGCCGCTTGCGGCTTGGCGCTGTCATCGGTAACGGTATCTCAGCCTAGCTTTCTTTCGCAACCGTAGGGAAAACGTAGAACATTTGCTGCGTTATTTCCTACGTTTATGTCCGACAGCCCCGATTCAATCTGGGATGCCGCCACCGCTAATTACTCAGTGGCAAACTCGGCATCTCTGCTCCTCGGGCTTTTATCGCCCATTGTTGCAGAGCTTCACTTCGCCTGCTGTCCGACTTCTCGGGGCCATCTCTGACTGAGTGAGGACACGTGCACTACCCGAGATTCCTAAAGTAATTCCTGCAAGGCGTGACTTATTTCCCTGTTTTCGAAGCGTATTTTCAAAGACTGTGCATTTTGTCACAGTTGATTTCACCTTCCCCGGTTACATTCGTAGCCGTAGTCGCAACTCAGCGAACAAAATTGCGGGACTGCCATTTGCAGGTTTTTCAATATGGAGGCTGAAGATGAAAAAATCCTTTCTGGTTGTGGCATGTGTAGTGTTATTTCTGGTGACGGTTCCGCTCTCTTTGTTCTGGCGGTTCAAATATCGGGTGTTATGATCAACACAACAGACCGTTATGACCGCGCAGGGTTGCACTCATTCAGACCTGTGAATTGGCGATGTGGCCCGGCAGCGGTAGGTCGGCGTAGTAATCAGGCCAAGGGTATAGCATCGTAAAGATAGGCCGGACACATCCTCAGGATGCGACGCCGCTCGCCCTGGGACAGAGTTCTCGGGTATAGGAATTTTAAAAGCCCTTTTTGACCAAAGCCCGCTGTATCCGCGCCGCTGCTGACAGTCAATTTCCCGGCCATTCGCTCACACGGTTCGCATGCCACAAAATCCGGCATTCCAACACCACCGTAAATACATGATTTTCCGCGTCAATTTATCGCTCGCATCCCTATAGGGCGACCCACCCCCTCGATCACCGCCGGTTCTTCGATCACCGCAACGAGCTTCAATTTGCCGCCACAAGCGCAACGCTCAATGTCAATATCGATCACGCGCTTGAGCAAGCGCGCCCAGCTCATGCGCACGGAACAAGGAGTCGGGCATTGAATATTGCCCGAAAGACATTCCCCGACGCCGGCGGCGCGCGACACCGAAGCCTATGCAGTACACCTAGACAAACACAAGGATCGGGGATACGCGATAGCCACAGCATGACCGATATCGCGAGAGCGGTAGGCCTGTCTGTGTCGCGTTTAGGCCGTATCGCGCGTAGGCTGGAGGCGGAGGCAAAAGGCAATGCCTGACTCCTACGTTTCTACTTTTCGTAACCTTGGAGCTGCTGTCAACTCCGAAGAGAGCGCCAGGGCGTCAGAGCATGCTGGCGCGCAGGCGCCACTTGAGATCGCGTGCTTCGCCGTCAATCTGCGTCGCCAGACGCTCGTGGTTCAGTTCGAACAGACGCGCAAAATCACCCTCGGTGAATTCGCGCCCGACACCCAGCAGCGGCGCATCCAGCCGCACCACGGTCGGCAGACCGCCGCCGTGAGAAATCACGGCATAGAGATGGCGAAATTCGACATTTAGCACACGGGTCATGCGCGACAGCTCCATCCCGGTCATGAACCGCACCGTGCGTCTGCGATCAACCGACCAACCGCTTTTGGCCTGAAGCGCGGCAAAACATTGACATTCGACGGCCGCGTGCGCGGGCGGCGTGGTGTGCAGCAACGCGCAATACAGCGCAGCAGCGATGACGACATAGCGAGGCATGATCCCTTCCGTGACGGTTGTGCGCGGCAATCCGCAATTCGGGACGCCGCGGCCACAGTCAGTAACGGCAGGATCGGGCGAATTCTGTAGCGCGGCCGGCTATTGTGGCCCGCTTACCGGGAGTGGTTACTATGCTTTCCGTAACGATTTTTCTTAAGGAAACGCTGAATCAGTGGATTCCGCTCATGGCTCGACAAGCTCACCACGAACGGAATCAACAACTTACCGTTCGTCGCCGCATCAAGTCCGGGGCAGGCTCTGAGCCTGTCGAATGACTTGTTCAGTGTTTCCTTGGATCAAGCACGCCCGTTTGATACCGACCTCACGGTCTTACAATCAAGTCTTGCAATCATTTATTCGTGGCGGTGTGGGATTACAAAATCTTTGTGTAGCGGCCCCTTGCGTCGCGTGCAAGCGAGATTCTTTTTCATGGTGCCCCCGTTGGTTGAACTGTCCGTGCGGCATGAGCAGACGTCGGACGGATCGTCAAGTAGCCCTCTGGAGAGCCAATTGGGGAATACAGGATTGCAGAAACTGCTCCCA
The DNA here is from genome assembly GCA_009885185.1 of Nitrosomonadales bacterium. The sequence continues at coordinate 3,487 of VFLF01000393.1, forward strand.
ACTTGGTTAAGTTGAGGCTTGCGATGGTGTGGTAGCCTTGCGCGGACGGACATCTTTACGGGAACAAAACGATGACCATGAGCAAACTTTTTTCACGCGTGCTGGTACTGGCGCTGTTCGTATCCGGCGCCCCGGCGATGGGCGCGGATGCTGCCAAGAACTATCCCCACCGGCCCATTCGCATGTTGATGCCCAACGCGCCGGGCAGCTCGACCGACACTTTGGGCCGCGTCGTCGCCAACAAGCTGGGCGACTTGCTGGGCCAACAGGTCGTGGTGGACAACCGTTCCGGGGCGGGGGGTGTCATCGGCATGGAAATCGCCAAAAACGCCAATCCGGACGGCTATACAGTGGTCTCCGCGTCCACCGCCGCGATTTCCATCGCGCCGCACATCCACAAAAAGCTGTCGTACGATCCGCTGCACGACTACGCCTTCCTGTCGTTGTTCGCGACGACGCCCAACGTGCTGGTGGTCAACCCGGCGCTGCCGGTCAAGACGGTGAAGGAGCTCATTGACTTGACCAAGTCGAAGCCGGGGCAGGTCAACATGGCCTCTGCCGGCGCGGGCTCGCAAAGCCATCTCGCCGGCGTGCTGCTCCAGACGATGGGCAAATTCGAATCGCTGCACGTGCCGTACAAGGGCGGCACCGGGACCGCCGCGGTGGCAGCGGGAGAATCACATTGGTCGATCAACCCCGCGCCATCGGTGATTTCACTGGTGAAAGCGGGGCGGCTGCGCGCGCTCGCGCACACCATGCCCAACCGCAGCCCGCTGCTCGGCGATCTGCCGGCCATTGCGGAAACCATTCCGGGCTATAGCTACAGCGGGTGGCAGGGCATTCTCGCACCCAGGGCGACGCCCAAACCGATCCTCGACAAGCTGCGCGCGGCGCTGCTCAAGACCATGAGCCTGCCGGAAATCAAGACGGCGATTGCCACGCAGGGCGCGGAGATCGTGACCAATACGCCGGAAGAGTTCCGCAAATTCGTGCAGGACGAGATCAACAAGATTGGCCCCGTGGTCAAGTCGGCGGGCTTGAAGGTCGAATAGCGGCGCGGCTTCTGCACGACATCGGCTGGAGAGACGGGCGCAGTGGCAGGGTGCGCGCAGGCGTGAGCGCTGTCCTCATATCATCAAGACGGCTTGGTGGGTTGCAACCACGGATACGCTTATTTCTACCGCTCATCGCCGCCAAATAAAATTGAAATTCCGCCCACTCCTGCTGTCGCGGCGCAGTGATTTCAGCGGCGGTCAGTCCCGTGCCGCTACGGTCACGCGCTCGGCGTCTTGCATGCGGCACTCCCACAACCGCGTGGCAATCGTGCACCTCGACACTCGCCCCAGCCATTGGCATTCATACGCGGTATGCTCACCTTAGTCCGCCACGAAGACACAGCAAGGACTCAGTGTAATAACATTAATACTTATATTACATCCTGCTCGCGAAAAATGATGCCTGACCGGCGTTCCATTCTGCTTGCCGCATCCAGCATTTGGCACGGCCCGCTGGCAGGTTTACGGCGATGTTTCTACTGCGGCCCCGTTATTTAGCGCACCCGATAAACTTCGTACACCGCGCTGGCGTTGGCATCGTCGATCAAGCTAACCATCACGCCAGGCACGGCGGCTTGCATTTGCGTCGGCGACTGCTGCGCCAATGGATAATGCATGGACATCGCCGTTGCGCGCTCGCTGTAAAGCACGCTTTGCGTGCCACCATCGCGCGTGTAGGTAATCACCACACCGGACAATTTCGCTGCGGGCCCTTCCGGCGCGTCGAATTCGTACCCTACCCGTTTGATGCGTGGGTCAATGCCGGGAAATTCGCCGTCCGTGACCAACCGGTAAAGGTTGCCATTGTGCCGCGCCGGCAGTGTCGGTACGCGTCGCGCCGCGAGATATTGCCGCACGGCGTCGAGGGAGGCGCCAAGGTCCACGCCTAGGTTGGCAATACCGCCGCCCACCACAGCGCGCGCCGAAGCATCGGGGGCGGCATTCGCCGATGCTGCCGGCGCGCCAGCACGTGCCGCCACTGCGGTAGCGGGACCGACGCGCGTAAACAGACAATCATAGGAGACTGTCGACCTGATACGGTTTCGACCTTCGAAGTCGAACTCCATCAACGGCTCGCCACGCGTGCCCAGCACGGCCACGCGATTGCCACCGCCGCGGTAGCGTACAGCTCGCCATGTTCTCGATCAGATCGGCGAGCTTGATCAGGCGCGCCTCTTCGGGCCCGGACGCGAGCCGGGCGAGGTAAGCCGAGCGATCACTCTCGTTGCCATCGTCGCCATCGTTGGTCATCGCCTGAATCCATGCGTCTACGCGGGGTCCGAACTTCGCCACGATGTCCTCGCGCCGAACCGTGGTGTCCTCGTAGAGGTCGTGGCCAAGCGCCGCTGCATAGAGGTCATCGCGCAGATCGTCGTCGTGGGTCTCCTGGGTGCCGACGAAGGCCCACTCAAGGATTTCCGCGGTTGCCTGGAGGTGCATCCAATACGGAACGCGCCCGTTGTTGCGGAACTGCGCCGCGTGCGCCGACTTGACCAGCGCGAGCATTTCGATGCGGGGAA
>VFLF01000904.1 GCA_009885185.1 Nitrosomonadales bacterium
ATCACCGGCTTAATAAACGAGGCGGAGATTTTTCCGCCGCAGACAAAACCCGCGCCGAGCCAGCTCACCATCATCTGCGACACATAGGCGGTGGACATCAGCGCCTGCGCCAACGGCGCGGGAAAACCCTTGGCCTTGGCCCACTCGACATCCGTGTGTATCGACTTGGGGCGCACGCCGGAATAACAATCGATCTGGCGCTGTGAAATGGTTTTTTTCAGCGGCGGCAGCTCGCGGCCCGCCGCCAGTGAATCAACGCTTGCGGGCATCTTCATGCACTCCTGATTTGGGGAACAGCATCTGCGTGAATTGCCCGCGCACCAGCACCTTGCCGCTTTCCTCGTCACACGTGGTGAATTCGGTGACCATGTAATGGCGTCCACGCTTTTCGTATTTGTCGATCAGCTTGCCGCGGGAGCGCACGCGCATGCCTACGCGCAACGGCTCGATGAACTCGTATTGCATTTTGGCGTGCAACCCGGCGGGCACGATGTATTTGCCGTGCCGCATGAACAATGCCTGATTGCCCATCAGCACCGGGTGCGTGATTTTTCCGCCGAGGGGCGAGTCCTCGAAATACCACGGGTCATGATCGTCCACGGCGAATGCAAAAGTCTCTACATCTTCGGGCTTGATGAGGAAATCATCGGACATGAATTCCTCGCCCACGGTGACGGTTTCGTAATTGATTTCTTTGAATTCGATCACGGTAATTGCCTTGAAATTGCCTTCTATACCGACAGTTGTTGTATCACCGCCGCCACATCCTTGACGCGCTCCAATTGCCGCAGCGTCTCCATCACCTCGTTGCGCCGCTGTTCCGGCAAGCGCGCCGCCGTCATCTGATGAAACTTGTCCGCCACCTGCTGATCGTTCAGCGGGTTCTTGAAGTGCCCCAGCGGGTAAATCACTTCCTTGACGTGCGTCGCGCCGGATTTGGTGCGCACCGTCACGCGCCCCGGCGCGCCTTCGGGATAGGCCGCGTCCAGCCGCGCATCGCGGCGCACTTTCACTTTCGCCATCAGCGCGTGCAAGCCGCGGTCGGCGAGACGCGAGTCGGAGAACGAGGCATCGGTCACCGCGCCATCCATCAACGCGCTGGCCACCACGTACGGCATGCTGTGGTCAGCCGTCTCGCGCGTGGCAGGCGCCCAGCGCGAGGGTTCATTGCCCATCATCATCACCGACGCGCCATAGGTATCGACCATGATTTCGTCGATATCGTCCAGCGCGAACTGTCCGCGCAGTTCCAGCGCGGCGAACACCGACGCCTGGCCGTGATAACAAATCGGCAGACACTTCAGATGCGTTTCGGAAATCAGATGTGTTTTCTCCGGCAGCGGCCACTCGTGATGCCCGATCACCTGCCACAAGCCGCCGTCACCCTCGAACACCGCCTGCGGCCCGGTAAAACCATCCTGCGCCAGCAGCGCCGCGAACACCGCATTGCGCGAGGCGTTCGCACCCGCGCAGCCTTTCCAGTTCGATAGATGGCCGCGCCGCGCCTGCGCCAGCGCCATATTGGGCGCCAGCGCCAGCGACACCGCATTCGCCATCTGATCGTGATTCAACTTGAGCAGCTTGCCCACGCCCAGCACACACCCAAGCACGCCGTACACCGGCTGATCCCAGCCCTTGGCGTTGACATCAATCGCATCGCAAAAACTGCAATACACGTCGTAGGCGAGCGTGATCGCGTTCATCAGCGAGGGGCCGTCGGCGTGGATGCTCTCCGCCACCGCGATGATGCCGGCGTTCATATCGCTCGGGTGACCGCGGCTTTTACCGAGATAGGTATCGCTGATATCGAGCAGCCGCGTCATCACGCCGTTGGTAAACGCCGCCATCTCCGGCGTGGTTTTGATCGTGCTGCCCCACACGGTGGCAGGGTTGTCACCGCGGCTGCGCGCGGCGACTTTCTGCGCCATCACGCTGGTGGGATTGTCGAACACGGCCAGCGCGCTACCGAAGGTGTCGATCACGCGCAGCTTCACCGCATGCACCACCGCCGGCGTCAGCGTGTCGTACGACGCACGCTCGGCGAACGCCACCATGCGCTCAGTGGTTTTATCGTAAGTATTTGTTTTTATTGAATTATTTTTAGAAGTATCCATCTCGTATCCTCACTCCGGCTCACTCCGGCTTTATGCCCGCAATCTTGATGACGTTCGCCCACTTCGTCAGTTCTGTTTTCACCAGCGCGCCCAGCTCTGCGGGCGTGCCCGTATCCGCATCCAATCCCTGCGCGTCCATCACTGACTTGGCTTCGGCCAGCGCGATGCTCTTGCGCGTGAGTTCGTTCAGCCGGTTGACGATGGCCAGCGGCGTAGCGGCGGGCGCAAACATCGCATTCCACGCCGTCACTTCGTAGCCCGGCAAACCCGATTCGGCAATCGTCGGCACCTGCGGCAACACCGGCGCGCGCTTGGCGCCGGTCACGCCCAGCGCAATCAGCTTGCCGGATTTCACATGCGGCACCACGCTGGTGCTGCCGAACGTCAGCGCGATCTGTCCGCCGAGAATGTCCGGCATCAACTGCCCCGTGCCTTTGTAGGGAATGTGGGCGAGTTTCAGTCCCGCCATGTGCGCAAACAACTCCGGTGCCAGATGCGTGCCGCTGCCCACGCCCACCGAGGCGTAATTGATCTGTCCCGGTTTCGCTTTCGCCAGCGCGATCAGTTCCTTGATCGAGCGCACCGGCAGCGACGGATGCGCCACCGCGAAAAACATGTACGAGGTGACTTTCGACACCGGCTCGAAATCCTTCACCGGATCATAAGGAACCTTGCGCTGCAACGACGGATTAATCACGATGCTGCTTTGTACGATCAACAGTGTGTAACCGTCGGCAGGCGATTTCGCCACCAGCTCGATGCCGATAGAACCGCCCGCGCCGGGGCGATTCTCGACGATGAACTGCTGGCCGAGATCGCCGCTGAGTGATTTGGACAGCAATCGCGCCACCAGATCAAGCGAGCCACCGGGACTGAACGGATTGATGATGCGCACGGGTTTGACGGGGTAGGCCTGTGCTGAGCCGGTCGAAGCGGATTGCGCGTGTGCTACGTTGATGCCGGCGCATGCACAGGCAATCACAACGACAGCATGGGCGGCGCCATCGGCAAAACCCATACCGTCGTTCCCGCGCGGGAACCACGCGGAAAAATGACGTCTTGTGGAATGGATGCTCATCGTTTGGCTGGCGCTGACTGCTATCGGGCGGCTGCTGGTATTACATCACGCGTCGCGCCGCATTGCCACAATCCGCCACGCAATATGAACTGCGCGTGCGCAAAAATCCATGCGAAAATCCCGCTACTTTCATCATCAGGTAAACCCATGACACGCCGCGAAGATTTGCGCCTCATCACCGGGCAAGGGCGCTATACCTCGGACTGTAATCTGCCGAATCAATTACACACCGTGTTCCTGCGCGCCGACCGCGCGCAGGCCGACATCGTGCGCATCGATACCCGCAAGGCGCTTGCGCATCCGGGCGTGGTTGCCGTGTACACCAGTGCCGACATCGCCGAAGCCGGCTTCAAATCGCTGCCCAACCCGGTGGGTTTTCCCGGACGGGGCGGCATGGCGATGCAAAAACCGTTTTTCCCCGTGCTGGCGATGAAGCAGGTTCACTACGTCGGCGAATGCGTGGCGATGGTCGTCGCCGATACCGCGGCCAACGCGGAAGACGCGCGCGATCTGATCGATGTCGAATACAACGATCTACCCTGCATCACCCATGCCGATGAGGCGATCAAACCCGGCGCGCCGCTGGTGCATGCAGATGTGCCCGGCAATCTTGCGTTTGACTTTGAATCCGGCGACGAGCTTGCCGTGGCGGCCGCGTTTGCGAAAGCCAAATACACCAGCAAAGTCACTGCGGAAAGCCAGCGCCTCGCCGGCAACGCGATGGAACCGCGCGCCCTGCTGGTGGGTTTTGATCCCGACAGCGGCGTCTACCAAATGCACACGCTGCTGCAAGGCCAGAGCGGCATGCGTGCGCAGCTCATGCATGTCAGCGGGCTGGACAAGGACAAAATCGAACTGGTGGTGCAGGATGTCGGCGGCAGCTTCGGCGTGCGCGGCCCCGCGTATCCGGAAAATTTCGCCTTGATGTATGCCGCAAAGAAATTAAATCGCGCCATCAAATGGGTGGCCACGCGCAGCGAGACCTTTATCAGCGATTTTCATGGGCGCGCGCTGTCGCTCGCCGGCGAACTCGCGCTCGACGCCGACGGCAATATGCTGGCCATACGCTTTGACGACCGCTGCGATATGGGCGCCTATGCGGGCGGCTTCGGCTCCTTCATCGCCACGCGCAACGTCACCGTCACTGCCGGCGGCGTGTATAAAATCCCGGCGATATACGTGCGCTCGCGGTTGATCTTCACCAACACCGTGCCGGTGTCGGCGTACCGCGGCGCGGGCCGTCCCGATATCGCCTACGCCATCGAGCGGCTGGTCGATCACGCGGCGCACGAACACGGCTTTGATCCCATCGCGCTGCGACGGCGCAATTTCATCTCGCCTTCCGCTATGCCCTACAAAACCGCCAACGGCACAGTGTATGACTCCGGCGATTTTGAAGCTGTGATGAACGACGGACTCAAACACG
>VFLF01000050.1 GCA_009885185.1 Nitrosomonadales bacterium
CCGACGGCATCCGTTCATCGATACGCGAAACCCTGTTCCATCCGGCGCCGCCGGTGTTCAGCGGCTTCGTCGCGTGGCGCGGTTTGGTCGATACCGCCGATCTGCCGCGGCATCTGCATGAATCGGCCGTCGCCTTCGGGCAGGGGCGGCACATCAATCGCTATCTGGTACGGCGCGGCGAGTTGCTGAATTTTGTCGCCGTCGCGCATCGCGATCAATGGGAGGCGGAGGGCTGGAATATCCCCGCGCCGCTGGAAGAATTTATCGAGGAGTTTTCCAGTTTCGACGAAGGCACGCGCACGATTATTTCGCGCCCGGTGCGCGGCCAGGTATTCAAATGGGGCTTGTTCGGCCGCCCGTGGCTGGAACAATGGTCACGCGGCCGCGTCGTGCTGCTGGGCGACGCGGCGCATCCGATGCTGCCGTTTCTCGGACAAGGCGCGGCCAACGCACTGGAGGATGCAATGATCCTCACGCGCTGCCTCGCCGGTGAATCCACGCCGGAACGCGCCTTCGCGCTGTATCAGGCCACCCGCGCCACCCGCGTGCGCGCCGCCACCGAACAGGCCGCGCGGCGCGGCGCGCGGTATCTGGGCGAGCCCAACGCGGATAGTCTGAAAGGCAACGAGGCGGGGGCGGAATATGCCTATGATGCGGTGGCTGGGCCGCTCGGTGGTTGATCGCATTCGCGCTTGCTTCGATACACGGTGCTTTTTCCCGGAAGGTGTCCTGCGGACTTTTCCGGGCTACGGGGAATGCGCGCCCGAATCAGCCTTCCGGTTTGATGTTGGCCATCTTCACCACACTGCGCCACTTCGCGATGTCGCGCCGGGTCACCTCGCGCAGACGATCGGGCGCGCCGCCCGCCGGCTCTATGCCCAGCCCCGCAAAGCGCTCTTTCACATCGGGCAGTTGCAGTATGCGATTGATCTCGCTGTTCCAGCGCGCGGCAATGTCCCGGGGCAAACCCTTCGGGCCATAAACGGCGAACCAACTGGTCGCCTCATAGCCGGGGACAGTTTCCGTTACGGCAGGAATATCCGGCAAAACCGTGGAGCGCTGGCGCGAGGAAACCGCCAACCCGCGTATGCGCTGGGCTTTAATCTGCGCAATGGCGATGGGCAGACTGACCGCGACCAGTTGCACCTGACCGCCGACCAGATCATTCAGCGCCGGGCCTGACCCTTTGTACGGCACATGCACCATGCGCGTGCCGGCCATCTGGTTGAACAGCTCGGTGGCCAGATGGGTGGTGCTGCCCGCGCCGCCACTGCCATAGTTGAGCTTGCCGGGATTTGCCTTGTCGTACGCGATCAGTTCCTTGATGCTTTTGACCGGGACGGACGGATGCACCGACACCACAAAACCGGTATCGCCCAGAAATATGATCGGCGTCACGTCGTCCACCGGGTCGTACGGCAACGGGGCGAGCGCCGCATTCGCCGCATAACTGCTGGCGGCCACGAGCATGGTGTAGCCATCCGGGTTCGCGCGCACGGCGGTTTCCGTGCCGACGGCGCCGCCGCCCCCGGAACGGTTGTCCACCACCAGCGGTTGCCTGAAACTCTCGGCCAGTTTCTGCGTCAGCAAGCGCGCCACCACATCGGTCTGCCCGCCCGCCGCCAGCGGCACGATCACGCGGATCGGTTTATTGGGATAGGCTTGCGCGGCGGCGGCGCTGGCGACTGCCGCGATGAACAGTGCCAGCGTCACCTTGCTTGCGCGCTGAATATCAGCCGTCGTGGAATATTTAAAATGTCTCATACGCGCTACGCCGCCCGCACTTCCGTATTCAGCATCTGTTCCGAGCGCAGCACGACGTCTTCCGCCTTGAGTTTTTGGATGTCGGCCGCAGAGTAGCCCAGCGTCGCCAGAATCGCATCGGTATCCGCGCCGAGCGCGCCCGGCTGCTCGCGCACTTCAAAATCGTCGGTCTGTCCCATCGATATCGGCAGCTTCGGCAGTTTGAATTGCTTGTCGCCGACTTTCAGATTCATCCAGCGGTGGCCTTCGTTCATCTGCTTTTCGTTGATAAGATCCATCGGCGTGTTCACCGGCGAAAACGGCACCAGCCCCTTGTAGAGCCGCGCCGCGATGTCGTCGTAGTCGAGTTGCTCCACCACCGCCTTGACGCGCTCCGCGATGCGCGGTTTCTGCGCGCTGCGTTTTCGATTGCTGTTGAATTCCGGCAGTTTTTTCCAGTCGTCAAAGCCCAGCGCGTCACACAGCCCCGCCCAGTGGCGATTGCCGGTGACGGCGATGAATATCTGTTTTTCGTCTTTGGTCGGAAACAGCCGGTACACGCCCCAGCCCATGGTGTCGCCCATGCCGCTTGATCGCGTGCCGCGCGGCTGCGGATTGACCCCGCTCATCTGCGCGCCGGTGATGTACTGGCTCACCCAGAACACGATGGTTTCGTACAAGCCCGCTTCGATGTTGTCGCCCACCCCTGTTTGCTCGCGCCGGTACAGCGCCGACAAAATACCGATCACGCCATAGGTCGCGGCGCCAATGTCGGTGATCGACGCGCCCGCGCGCATCGGCTGATCCTTCATCCCCGTCAGATAGGCGAGGCCGCCCGCCATCTGCGCCAGCTCATCCAGAAACGGCCGGTCGCTATAGGGGCCGGGCAGAAACCCTTTTACCGAGCAGTAAATAATGCGCGGGTTAATACTTCGGCCCCATTCGTAGTCGAGGCCCAAGCGCTTCAATGCACCCGGCGCGAAGTTATCGAACACCACGTCGGACTGCGCCACCAGTTGCTCGAAGATTTTTTTGCCGCCGGGCTTGCGGAAATCCAGCGCGAGATATTTTTTGTTGCGGTTGAAGGAGAAAAACGTCGAGCCGTTGTTGGAGTGGCTGCGCGCGGTATCGCCCGCTTCCGGGTGCTCGATCTTGATCACATCCGCGCCGAGGTCGCCGAGGATCAGCCCGCCGCTGGGGCCAGCAACAATATGACTGAGTTCGAGTACTTTGACGCCTGCGAGGGGGAGCTTTTGTTTGTCTGCTGTCATTGCCGCCGTCCTGAAAGAATTCTGGAAAAATAGGCCATAGAGCACACACAGGTCGCAAAGCACTACGCACATCCCTTGTCGTTCCCGCGCAGGCGGGAACCCATAACACCGTGCCATTTGCGACAGTGCGCCCCCAACCTACCTTCCCCCAAGGGAAGGGGATACCCGCCTGCGCGGGAATGACGGTGTTAGGGTCCTCTGTGAACTCTGTGTGCTCTGTGGCTAAAAAGAAGTTGAAGTTCTACGCCTTGCCACTCGCCACGCGTGCCGGTGCCGCGGCTTCCACACTCGGCTGAAACTCCGCTCGCTGAAAACTCGTGATCTGCTCTTTCCACGGGGATTCCGCGCCGGCGTACGCCTTCGGCCCCAGAATAAAATGCCGCGCTTGCGCCAGCGTTTCGATGCGCGGCATGTCCATCGGGTACAGCTTGTCAAAGCGCGGGCGCGGCCCGGCCTTGGAGACAAATCCATACAGCGGATGCCCGACGACTTCCTCCGCCAGCCACACTGCTTCGATCAGTTTGTAAAGATCAACGCCGGTGTGGATGCCCATTTCCTCGAGCATGTGCATCAAATCCTCGGTGGCGATCATCATCGCCGCCTGGCCGTTGCCGCAATAGGGGCAGCCCGCCATGCCGCCGATGGAGGTTTGCAAACGCAGCGTGTCGCTGCTGTCCATCACGCGCATCGCCGCGTACACCGACGCCAGCGCGGTGCCGCGCGCGTTGTGCAGGTGCAAATTGAAATCGTTGATCGACGGCCAGCGCGCCTTGACCTCGTTGATGGTGCGCTCGACCTGATGCGGCATGTTCCAGCCCATCGCGTCCGAGAAGCCGATGCGCGTGACGGTCATGCCGGCGTCCGTCCACTGTTGAACCATGCGGTCGAACATGTTCATCAATTGTTCGAGCGACACGTCGCCGATCCAGTTCGAGCCGAACGCGTTGCTGATCGACATGCAGCCTTCGGTGGCGCCGGCGGCGCGCGCCTGCGCGATGGTTTTCGGCCACGCTGCGATCTGCTGCGCCTGCGTGCGGTTGGTGTTGCGCTGCGCGAACACGTCGCACATATCCACGCGCGTGGCGTATTCGAGCGCCTTTTCCGACAGCGGCGGCGTGTAGGCGCGCGCGCGGTCGCGGCCCTTGTCGTTTAACGCGGTGTACACGTAACGCACGCCGGGCTTGGGCTTGAAGCGCGTCACCAGCTCGTCGGTGGTGGCCATCTGCGGCGTCCACTTGGGGCTGACGAAGGAGCCAACCGCGATTTCTGTGAGGCCGGTTTCAGACAGCGCATCGAGCAAACGCACTTTCGCGTCAGCCGAAATGTCCGGACTCTCGATCTGCAAACCGTCGCGCATACCTTCTTCGGTGTGAATAATTTTGGGATAGCCACTCATGGATAAACTCCTAAGTATTTGTTTTTAAACGGTATTTATTTCGTCGCTGATGATCTTACAGCAATCGGCTGATCACCGGCCAATAGCGGTCACCGTCGCCGGCGTCTATCGCCTGCGCGAACAAGGCATCGATTTTTTGCGCGGCCTCATCGTCGATGCCCGCGCTTTTGGCGAGCTGCCGCGCATAACCCAAATCCTTGCGCGCGTAACGCACCGAAAAAGCCTTCAACGGGTAATCATTCTTCAGCATCGCCTTCATGCCGTGATTGCGCAGCGCAAAGCTATCAGCCGAGCCTTTCGCCAGCGTCTCGAACAGCACCGTGGCATCAACGCCGGCGTGCTCGCCGATTTTTTTCGCCTCGGCGAGCACGCGCACGTTGTGAAACAGAATCATGTTGTTGAGTATTTTCAGCACTTGCCCGGAGCCGACCGGGCCGCACAGCGTGATTTCTTCCGCGAACGTGTCGATCAGCGGTCGCACTCTGGCGAACGACGCCGCGTCGGCGCCGACCATCACCGACAGTGTGCCCGCCTCGGCGGCCGCGCGCGTGCGCGCAATGGGTGTGTCGATAAAGGTTGCGCCGCGCGCGGCAAAATCCTTGTGCAGCTTGCGCGTCACTTCCACCGATGAGGTGCTAAGGTCCGCGACCAACTGCCCGGCCTTGATGTGGGCGAGCAGTCCGTCCGCCGCATGCGCGGCATCATGCACCGCCTCGCCCGACGGCAGACACAAAAACACCACGTCCGAACCAGCAACCGCCTCGCGCACGGCCGCGGCGCGCGCCACGCCGTGTTGCGCCAATCGATCCAGCGGCGACGGGCTCAAGTCGTAGCCGATGATGCGCAGCCCCGACTTCACCGCCAGATTGCGGCACATGGGCTCGCCCATGACGCCCAATCCGATAAAGCCGACGTGCCGCAATGCCGCGTTCATTTTGATCGCCCTCCCCAAATGGTAGGCGAATAGTGTATTACCAATCGACGGCAGCGGTTTGCGCGCGTCGGCGCAGCCGCGCCGTTCGACAGCGCGATGCATCGCGGCTACACTTTGAAGCGCCCAATGTCCAAGGAGTAAACATGATCCCGTTTATCCGCCTAGCCGCAGCCGTCACGATCAGCGTTGCCGTGTTGCCTGCGCAGGCGCAAACCGCTTCGACAGGCGCAGGACAGGCCTGGCCCGCCAAACCCATCCGCGTCGTCGTGCCGTATCCGGCGGGCGGTACCTCGGACATCCTCACGCGCATGATCGGCGCGAAGCTCACCGAATCGTGGGGGCAGCAGGTGATATCCGACAGCCGCCCCGGCGCCAACGGCAACATCGGCGTGGAAATCGTCGTGCGTTCGCCCTCCGACGGCTACACGCTGACGCTGATGGACATCGGCAATCTGTCGATTAGTCCCAGCATGTACACCCGGCTGCCGTTCGACATTATTCGCGATCTGACGCCGATCACCACGGTGACGTTTTCGCCGTACTTGCTGACCACGCACCCCAGCGTGCCGGTGAAAACCGTTGCCGAACTCATCGCGCTGGCGAAAAAGAGTCCCGGCAAACTCAACGCCCCTGTGGGCCTCGGCAGCAATATTCATCTCTCGACGCTGGCGATGCAGCAGCGCACGGGCACGAACTGGATCTACATCCCCACCAAGGGCGGACAAAGTTCGGTGATGTCGGTGATGACGGGCGACGGCGATTTTCTGATGATGGGCGTGCTGCAAACCTGGGTGCATGTCAAAAGCGGCAAACTGAAACTGATTGCGGTATCGAGTGACGCGCGCGAGCCGATGTTCCCGCAAGTGCCCACCATCGCCGAAACGCCGGGCCTCGAAGGCTTTAATGCCGGATCATGGCAGGGCATTCTGGGCCCGGCCAAGCTCTCGCCCGATATCGTCAACAAGCTCTACAACGAAGTGCGGCGCATCGTGGCCACGCCCGACTTCAGCGAAAAACTCACCTCGCAAGGCTCGCGCCCGCAGGCGAAGACGCCCGCCGAGATGGGCAAGTGGCTGGCGACTGAGAAGGATAAGTGGATGAAAGTGGTGAGGGACAGCGGGTTGAAAATAGAGTAAGCCCTCATGGGGAGCGGATCATGACAGCAGAGACATACACCTTGCCGCAATTCGTCACCGATCTGCGGCAAATCACCGCCACTGCGGGCAATGAAAAGGAACTGCTGTCCAAGCTGCGTCCGCTGGCACAACGCGTCGCGGCCTCGGACGACTGGCGCAGCGAGCGCCACTATCAGGCCGATACGGAGCAGGGTTTCGGCGTCCATGTGTTGCACGATGAGCAGGATCACACGCTGTTCGTGACGGCCATCAGTTGGCTGCCGGGGCGCGGCGCGCCCGCGCACGATCACGGCTCGTGGGCGGTGGTGGTGGGTGTTGATGGCCCGGAGAAAAATACTTTTTGGCAACGCACCGACGATGGCACGCGCGCGGGGTATGCCGATCTGCGCAAAATCGGCGAAAAAGTATTCGACGCCGGCGATGTACTGGCGCTGCCGGCCGGCACGATTCATTCGGTGGTGAACGAAACCGCGCGCACCACGCTGTCTTTTCACGTGTATGGCAAGCATCTGAACCATGCGAATCGCTCGCAGTACGATCCGGAAAAGAAAACACAAAAACCGTTCATCCTGAAGACCCGGTAGCCGTGCCGGCGGGTGAGAAAGCAATGGGCGCGCCGGCGGCTCCAGTTTTTCCTTGCGCCGCCGTTAATGGGTTACGTTCCTGCCATCCGCGCCGCGAGGATAAGCGCCATGATCATTGCCCAAATACTGCTGGCCGTCGCCGCCATTGTTGTCTGCCGCACCGTGCTCCAGCGCGTCCGCTCGGAATCCTTTCCGCGCGGCAAGGAGTTTTTACGTGTGTTGATTGGATGTTGCGGATTCGCGGCGGCGCTGGGCCTCGTGCTGCACTGACGCACGGACGCCACACACGCTACGCTTGCGCCGGGCTGCGATTCGTTCCCCGGCTCCGCCGCTCATCGGGAGAGTGGCCTCATTTCCATTGCTCATACGGCCCGCATGCTCAACGTGTCTCCCACCTCAAGGCCAAGCCCACCGGCGCTCGAGTGTAGTAGAATGCGTCTGTCACGGTAAAATAAATGCGTTTAAAAACAAATAGTTACATATTTTTCACGGTTATTGGTCTGACGTTCGCACCACACACATGGGCGCAGCAGAATTATCCCGCGCGTCCGATCCGCGTGGTGGTGCCCTACACCCCGGGCGGCATCACCGATGTGGTGACGCGCATCTTCGCGCAGGAAGTCTCCAAAGCCGTGAACCAAAACGTGTTGGTGGATAACCGCCCCGGCGCCAACAGCATCCTCGGCGTGGAGATCGTATCGAAGGCCACGCCCGACGGTTACACGCTGGCCTCGGTGATCGCCGCGCACGCCGCAAACCAGACCTTGTATCCCAAGCTGCCGTACGATTCGGTGAAGAGTTTTTCGCCGGTGTCGCTGCTGGTCACCGCGCCATTGATCGTCACCGCCACCAACAACCTCGCGGCCAAGGATGCGAAAGAACTGGTGGCGCTCGCCAAGGCCAAACCCGGCGCGCTGGCGTTCGGCTCCAGCGGCATCGGCGCGGCGGCGCACCTCACCACCGAACTGCTGATGCTCACCACCGGCATCAAATTGAATCACATACCGTACAAAGGCACCGCGCCCGCGTTGCAGGATCTCGTCGGCGGGCAGATTCAGATATTGATGGACACGCCATCGTCGATGCTGCCGCACGTGCGCGGCGGGCGCATCAAGGCGCTCGGCATGGCCTCCGAAAAACGCATACAGGCGGCGCCCGAGATTCCCACGCTCACGGAATCCGGCGTGCCGGTGGTCGGCGGCACCTGGGTAGGCTGGCTTGCGCCGGCGGGCACGCCCAAGGCGGCAGTGGATAAACTCAGCGCCGAAATTCAAACCATCGGCAAGCGGCAAGATATCCGCGACCGGCTGATCCAAATGGGCATTGATCCGGTGGCCGGCTCGCCCGATGCGTTTGACAAATTCCTGCGCGGCGAGGTAGCGAAATGGGCAAAGGTCATTAAAGAGGCCGGGGTGAAGATCGACGGTTAAGTCACGCGCATTCGTCACCTGTAGTGTGCGCTGTGCGCACGGCTGCGTGGATCGTGCGCACGGTCCACGCTACATCCTGTCTCGATAAACTCAGCGATTCAAAAAAATGAAAAACCACATCCTCGCCATCGGCGGCGCCGCGATACCGGAAGACCTCGG
>VFLF01000452.1 GCA_009885185.1 Nitrosomonadales bacterium
ATCGTGCGGCCGCACCCGTCGATCAAGGCCTTTGGCCTTGATCGATGGCAGCCCTGGGAAATCATCTACGTCACGGGTCTTCGGGCCATTGATGCCGCGGTTCAGGCAATCAATGCCGGTGATACCGAGCTGGGCCTGTGCCTGACCTTCGACGCATTGAACGAGATGTACCTGTGTGATGATTTCGCCACCGGCAACGAGAGGAACCAAGAATACGCCGGGTGGGTGGATGCAATTTTTGATAGAAAGCGGGGGGCCGTCGCGCCCAAGGAGACGATCTACCAGAAAGTTCGCAGGCGGATCGCGCCCGCAGAGCCGCCTGATGACAAACGCTGGAAGACGTTCATGGAGCGGGAACGGCTTTACATCAATGCCCGGCGTGTTTTCGTGGACATGGAGTCGCCCTTCGAGCGAAGTCCGGGGCACGGCCTTCCAGCCGAAACAGTCGCTGAGCACGTTAAGGTCGCCGTGGATGCGGCGGTCAAGAAAGACCGCGCACAACTGGCCAAGGCTGCGGCGACCAAGCGCAACGAAACGAACCAAGCCATGCGTAAGCTCGTGATCGAGCGCTGGAAGGCCGAGAAAAAAAGCTATGAAAACAACAAGTCAGACTTTGCCCGCCACTACGCACGCATACTTTTGAATGAACACGAATTTGAAGTGGAAGCCAGCACCATAGCGACGCGCTGGCTGCGGGGTCTGTAAACCTGTGACGTGCGCGCACATCACATGAGGTGCCTGCACATCCTATTTTGAAAATCAAGCATTTGGGATTCACTTGGTGTCATGTTTAACGATGGCCGCGCTTGGCCAATGGAGTTTGAGACATGACACACCGACTTCCCGAAACCGGATTTCTCCGGCTACCGCAAATTATTGGTGATCCGCAGGCGGATCCGCCGATACCGGCGATTATCCCCGTCGGCAAATCGACCTGGTGGTCCGGCGTCAAGAGTGGACGCTATCCACCTGCGGTCAAGGTTGCGCCGCGTTGCACTGCCTGGCGCGTCGAAGACATCCGCGCGCTGATCGAGGTCACCAAATGACCGTCGACATCATAGCGATTGCGGACGACTTCCAGTTCTGCGAGGCCTGGCGTGCGATGAGCGACGAGGATCGCGCAGCCATGCCGCTGGGTCTGCGCACCCACTGCTTTGACCGGTTTCGAAAGTTAACAGGGTACATCGATGCCACTATCGAACGCGCGCAACGCAAGCTACAAAGGCAGAACGAGTTCGACCATCGGGGACAGTTTATTGAGTCGGTCGCGTTAATCGACGCCGCCAGCATCGCACCCGAATCAGTACGCTGGTTGTGGGAGGGATTTCTGGCGCGCGGCAAGCTTCATGTGCTGGCGGGCGCCCCCGGCACCGGTAAAACCATGATCGCGCTGGCGCTGGCGGCGACGGTATCCTGCGGCGGGCTCTGGCCCGACGGCACGCGCTGCGAACCCGGGTTCGTGGTGATCTGGTCGGCGGAGGACGATATGGCCGATACCCTGGTGCCACGCCTGACGGCAATGGGTGCAAACCTCAACAATATTGGATTTGTTGGCGACAAGTCCACCCGGGACGGCCGCGAACCCTTCGACCCGGCGCGGGACATGCCGGCATTGATGCGTGCCGTTTCCAATCGCGGTGAAATCAAGCTATTGATCGTTGACCCGATCGTGTCGGCCGTAGCGGGCGATTCGCACAAGAACGCCGAAGTGCGGCGTGGCCTGCAGCCGTTACTCGATGCCGGCCAGCAACTGGACGCGGCGGTGCTCGGCATCTCGCACTTTAGCAAAGGCACTGCGGGCCGTGAAGTCACTGAACGGGTTACCGGCTCTCTCGCCTTTGGCGCATTGGCGCGGGTGGTGCTGGCTGCCGCAAAACGCTCCGACGCAGACGGCGGCGGTCGAATATTCGCGCGGGCGAAATCGAACATCGGACCGGATGGCGGCGGATTCGCCTACGATCTCGTGCCGGGACAAATAACCGGGCGGCCCGACATCACGGTTCATGCATTGCAGTGGGGTGAGCCTATCGAGGGCAGCGCTCGGGAACTGCTGGCCAGCGCTGAGGATGCGGCATCCAATGAATGCAGTGCCACCGATGAAGCGCAAAGCTGGCTGGTTGAGTTATTGGCGGCTGGCCCCATGAAGACATCGGAAGTACAGAAAGAGGCTCGCCAGGCCAGCATTGCCGACAAGCCGCTGCGCACGGCGCGCGAGCGTTTAGGCATCAAACCGTATCGGCGGGCGTTCTCTGGCGGGTGGTGGTGGACGCTGCCGACCCGCCAAGATGCCCAAGGTGCCCAAGATGCCCAACTTGCCCGAACGGAAAAACAGGGCATCTTGGGTGGTCGAGG
>VFLF01000448.1 GCA_009885185.1 Nitrosomonadales bacterium
GCCCGCGCTGTATGTGGCCGCCGCGTTAAACGGTCTGGCGCAGGCGTTCTTTCACGTGACGCTGCAAAACAATATCGGCTCACTGAGCAAGCCGGAAGACCGCGCGCGCAACTTCAGTAACTTCAGCCTCATCGGTGCGTTGACCAGTTTCGCCGGCCCGCTGATGGCGGGCGTTTCCATCGATCAGTGGGGGCACGGCGTGGCGTGCCTGATAGCCGCGTTGTTTTCGGTTTCGGCCATTGGGCTGCTGGTGGTGTGGGGCGGCGTGTTTCCGCGCGGCAAGCCGGCCGCCGAGCGCGCCGCCGCCCCTGCGGGCGCGCTGCTCGACCGCAACGTATGGCACATGCTGATCCTCAGTGCCCTGATCCAACTGGGCTATGATCTTTATCAGTTCTACGTGCCGGTGTACGGACACGCCATCGGACTATCGGCGTCCGCTATCGGCGCGGTGCTGGCGGCGCTGGCGGTCGCGGCATTGATCGTGCGTGTGTATCTGCCGCGTCTCATCAAACGCGTGGCAGGCGATACCCTGCTGGGCTGGGTATTCCTGTTCGGCGCGGTGGGCTTCGCGTTGGCGCCGTTTGCGAGCAACGGGTGGACGCTGGGCATCATCAGTTTCGTGTTCGGCCTGGGCATGGGCATCGGCATTCCGCTGACCGTGATACTCATGTATGCGAGCTCACCCGAAGGCCGCTCAGGGCAAACGCTGGGGCTGCGGCTCACCGGCAACAATCTGATGCGGGTGATCGGGCCGGTTATTTTCGGTGCGGTGGGTACCGCGTTTGGATTGCCGGCGGTGTTCTGGATCATCGCCGCGATCATGGCTGCGGGCGGCGTCATGTCGCGCATGCCGCCTGCCAAAAAATTGCCCGAGCCGTAACCCCCCTTCCCGCGCTACGCCTATTTTTTGTCGGGATGATCCGCGCTCATGATCGCGCGGAAGGTCAGCACCGGGATCGACGAGCGGTGCAGCACGCGGCTGGCTTCACTGCCCAACAACAACGCGGCCAGACCTTTGCGATGGCGCGCGGTCATCACGATCAGATCGCAACCGCGCGCATTGGCGGAATCGACAATGGCATCGTACGGTTGGTGGCCCTTGACCACCAGCGTTTCGCAGGGCACGCCGGCCGTGTCCGCCGCTTTTTGCACGAACGCCAAAAAGTTCGCGGCCTGATCGCGCGCCTGTTTGTCCATCTGCTCTTCCATGCCCGGCGGCACCATGCCTTCGGAGGCCATCATCATTTGATAATCCTGCATGACGTGGATGCCGGTGACTTTTGCGCCGCACAGTTTAGCCAGTTCAATGCCGCGCTCCACGGCGCGTTCGGAATGGGCGGACCCATCGGTAGGCATCAAGATATGTTTAAACATGGGGCCTCCTCCATGAAACAACGATTCAACAGTCGATAATGCCAGTTTGCAACCATACCTTACCAGCAATTAGTGGACTTCGCACCATGATATATGGACTTAAAGGCTGTGCGAAGGTTCGATCCCAACAGGTTCGGCACCGGCGCGGATAAATCCGTCTTTTCCCCTGATACCCTCGCTACTTTAGCTCATTTGCCGATGTCCGCGCGCAAAAATCACCCAGTCACCGCACCATGGAGCCCTGAATGAACACGCTGCACTGCAACGAAAAATCACCCATCTCCGTTTATGCCAGCATCGGCAACGTCCTCACGCACTACGATCTCGCCCGCGACACCGCGGCGCTGACGGCGCGCGCCTCGCTGGCGCTGCCGTTCAGGGTGCAATACGTATGGCCGCATCCCGTCCAGCCGCTGCTTTACGCCGCGTGCAGCAACGGCTCGCCCGACGCGCGCGGCGACGCGCATTGCATTGTGGCGCTGCGGCGCGACCCCGTCACCGGCGCGTTGTCGTTGCACGGCACGCCGGTCGCGTTGAACTCCCGCCCCGTACACATGACCCTCGATGGCGCGGGCAAACACGCGTTGGTGGCCTACAACCACCCTAGCCATTTGACCGTGCATCGCATCAATGCCGACGGCACGGTGGGTGACATGGTGCCACAGCGCGCCTCACTGGATGCCGGCATCTACGCGCATCAGGTGCGCGTGGTGTTGTCGGACAAAGCCGCGATCCTCGTCACACGCGGCAACAAGGCCACCGCGGCCAAGCCCGAGGAACCCGGCGCGCTGAAAGTGTTCGCCTACGACAACGACAGCGGCCAACAGACGCCCAGCGTGTCAGTTGCTCCGAATGGCGGCTTAGGCTTCGGTCCGCGGCATCTGGATTTTCATCCGCGTGAACCGTGGGTGTACGTGTCGCTGGAACTGCAAAACCTGCTGCACATGTATCGCGCCGATCGTGATGGTGATCGGGTGGATGCCGCGCCCGCGTATGTGAAAGAACTGCTGGCGGACGTGCCCGGCGTCAAGCCCCGGCAGCGCTCTGGCACGATACACGTACATCCGAACGGACAATTTGTTTACGTCGCCAACCGCGCCAGCGGCGTTGAAAAGGTAGACGGCAAGAATGTTTACATCGGCGGCGAAAACAACATCGCCGTGTTTAAAATTGATCCGGCAAGCGGCGAGCCGACAGTGATTCAGCACGCCGATACCCGCGGCGTGGTAGCGCGCACCTTTGCGCTGGATAGCAGCGGGCGCTTTTTGATCGCGGCGAATTCACAGCCGATACTCGCGCGCGAAGGCGGCAAGGTGGTCACGATTCCGGCGAGTCTCGCGGTGTTCCGTGTGGGCGATGACGGCAGGCTGGAGTACATGAACAAGCTCGATGTGGATGCGAGCGAGGCGCCGATGTTCTGGATGGGAGTCGTTGGTTGAGGTTTTGTCCGCGGCTGTGGTTGGCGACAGTCGGTTACCACGCACGTCCAGTCGAATGCACTTGTAGCGTGGGCAAAACGCACTTTGTTTTGCCCACGCGGCTGAACGTGCAATGCGCCCTGTAGGTTGGTGGTGAGCGCAGCGAACCCCAACGTTCGCGAGTGATATACCACTGGTGTTGGGTTTGCCAGCCCAACCTACCGGGCTACATACGCGCGCCAGAAGCGAGTGCTTTCAGCGCACTACCGGCGTCACGGCTTCAATCACCCATCGCGCCAACGCCGTAACCCGCGCATCCTCATGCTGCTGCCCCATCAACTGCACGCCGACCGGCATGCCGTTCACGCCCAGCAGCGGCAGCGTGACGCACGGCGCGTGCAGCATGGAACTGGGCGTGTTGAACACCGAATCGCCCGTGGGGCGCGGTAGCAATGGCTGACCCGGCGTGTCGCCGGGCCACAGCGGCGCGGGACCCGGACACGATAGCATGATGATGGCGTCGGCAAGCGGCGCGATGGCCTGATGGCATTGTTGCGCGGCGGCGCGTTGATGCAGCAGCGCGCGGTAGTCTTCGGGGGTCATCGCTTCGGCTTTTTTGACCGTGGCTTTTAATCGCGCGCTCACGCCTTGCGGATTTTTTTCGATCAGCGCGGCCTGATACCAGCGGTTTTCCCACGCGGTGAGGGTGTTGGCGATGTGGGCCGCATTGATGATGGATTGTTCCAGCGCTTCGATCCATGCGTGATCGCGGCGCCTGATTAACGCAACCCCCGTTCGAGCAAGGTTTTCCAGCAGCGCTTCAAATGCGGTGCGGGTGGCGGCGTCGGTTACCGCCCAGCCTGCGGATTCAAGCACGATCAGGCATTGCGGCTTTACGGCTTCTGGTGGTGTATGTGGGCCGAACAATCCCAATTTGCCGGGATCGCCGCCGGCGCGGCGCGCGATTTCGATGGCGACTTGCCACATGTCTTCGATGCAGCCCGCGTGTACGCCGGTGGTGCTCATGCTGGTGGTTTGGCGTTCGCCGCGATTGATCGCGCCCTGCGTGGGCTTTAATGCGATGTTGCCGCAGTAGGCCGCCGGGCGTATGACGGAGCCGCCAACCTGCGTGCCGAGCGCGGCGGGCGCCATGTGCGCGGCGATGGCCGCCGCCGAGCCGGACGATGAGCCACCGGGCGTGCAGGCCGGATCGAACGGGTTGGTGGTGGGGCCGGGCTGCGTGCCGCCGAGTTCGGCGGTGACGGTTTTGCCGAGGATCGTAGCGCCCGCCTGACGCAGCGCCCACACTGCCGCGTTGTCGCGATGCGTGTGGTTGCCGCGATACGCCTCGCAGCCCATCTCGGTGGGCATGTCTTTGGTTTCGAGCAAATCCTTGATCGCAATCGGCATGCCGTCGACGGCGGAGAGCGGCGCGCCCGCTTTCCAGCGCGCGCTGCTGGCATCGGCGGCGGCACGGGCGTTGGTGTCGTTCAGCACCACAAACGCTTTGACCACCGGCTCACGCGCCGCGATGGTGTCGAGGCAGCGTTCCAGATAGGCGCGCGGGGAGTCGCTGCCGTCGCGAAAGCGCGGGGTGGCATTGTGAAACGTCAGCGCCTTGAAGGTGCGCGGGTCGTAGGTGCGGGGCGGGGTGGTTGTCATGATTGGGCTTACCTCGGCGTGACAAAATACAGACTCAGGACAACAGCAATGCATGCAGTTGATTTTGCGCCACGAAGGTATCAACATGCAACGCTCGTTCCATATTCGTACAATTCACAGGGAGACACACCGTGGCAGACACTGGCTTGAAACCGATACGGCGCGTGGTGACCGGCAATGACGCGAATGGAAATTCCAAAGTGGTGTGGGACGGCCCCGCGCCCGATCAGCATCCGGGCGCGATACCCGGCAGCGGCTGGATCGATTTCTGGGTGTGGAATGAAACGCCCTCGCCGCTGTCCGGCCACACCGATGACGGCAGTCTGGATTACGATTTTCCCGGCCCGAAAATGGGTGGTCACTGGCGCGTGGTGCAGGGTGTCGGCAAGCCCGCCGATTACGATGCCGCGAAAGACACGCATATCGTCAAGCCGCATGCGCCGGTGGAGCATCCGCTGACGCGCCGCTGGGATCGCGGCGGCATGGCCTACTATCAGGGCGGCATGCACAAAACCGAGACGGTGGATTACGCGATCATTATCGACGGCTCGCGCACGCTGGTGCTGGACGACTGCGAAGTCGAATGGAACGTCGGCGACGTGGTGATTGATGTCGGCGCGTGGCATCAGTGGTCGAGCCGCTTGCCGGAAGGCGGGCGCATTGCCTTCGACATGATTTCGGCGAAATTTGTCGACGGCCCGGTGGGCTTGGCGCAAGGCAACGACAAAATCATGGTGAGTGACCCGAACCGCAAGCTGCCGCCGGGCGTGAAACCCGCACGGCGCATCGTGTGCATGGATCGCGAGCCGTATAAATCCACGCTGGTGAGCGACGGCCCGACGCCGGACGTGCGCATCGATCCGGCGCGGCCCGGTTACGCTTCGCAGCGCATGTGGGTGACGGATGGGTTCCCCGCCAAAATCGTGTTGGAAACTTTGCACTTGCCGCACACCATTGAAGCGCCGCCCGGCGGCTCGGTGTTGAACTCGGTGACGTTTCCGCCGGATGCGGCGTGGCAAGGCAAGGTGAGCGAGGCCGACGTGAAAGCGTTTTTCAAATCGATGGGTTCGCCGGGCGCTTCGACTTATTCAGCCGCTGCACCGCATCCCTATATGCAGAAAACACGCACGCTGGAATTCGGCATCGTCACCGACGGCGAAATCGTGCTGGTGCTGGATACGCAGGATGTGAACTTGAAGAAAGGCGATTTCGTCGTGCAGCGCGGCACGAACCATGCGTGGAGCAACCGCACGGATAAACCGGCGACGGTGATTATCGCCACGCATGATGGCAAGGCGTAATGCGGCGGCAACGCTTACGGCAGCGACTCCACGCTGATTTTTGAATCTTTGATCAGCTTGCGCCACGACTGCAAATCATTGCGGATAATGTCGTGATAACCCTGCGGCGTAGAAGTCGCAACTTCCAGGCCAGCGGCAAAAAAGCGTTGGCTAATTTCAGGCGACATCAAGCCCTTGCTCATCACGGGATTGAGCTTGTCGACGATCGCTTTTGATGTGCCCGCCGGCGCGACCAAACCCCACCAGCCGGTGTTGTAATAGCCGGGAATGGTTTCATTGATGGCGGGAATATCCGGCGCGGACTTGATGCGCTGCGTGTGGCCGACACCCAGCACTTTCAGCCGTCCGGTTTTCACGTGCGGCATGGTGGTGAGCAGGCCGGTGATGGTGAGGTGGATCGTGCCGGCGATGAGATCGGCGATCGACAGCGCGCTGCCTTTATACGGCACATGCAGCAAATCAATGCCGGCGAGCGTCACCAGCATCGCACCGCCGATGTGATTGGGCGTGCCCACCCCCGGCGAGGAGTAGTTGAGCTTGCCCGGCGAGGCTTTCGCCAGCGCGATAAATTCGCGCACATCCTTGACCGGCATGCTGGCATTGACGATCAGCGCATACGGCACGTAGGTCGCAAGACCGATGGTGGCGAAATCCTTCAGTGGATCGTACGGAATCTTGTTGCCCAGCAAGGCCGGGCCGGACACCAGCCCGCCGGTAGTGCCCAAGCCCAGGGTGTAGCCGTCGGGTACGCCCTTGGCCATCAGCGCGTGACCCAAAGTGGCGGCGGCGCCGGGGCGATGATCGATCACCACCTGCTGGCCCAATGCCTCGGTGATGATTTTGCCGATCTCGCGCGCGGTGAAATCGGTGCCCGCGCCGGGCGGATAGGGCACGATCAGGCGGATGGGCTTGTTGGGGTAGGCGCTTTGCGCTTTGCCTTTGTCTTGCGCGAGTGCTGGAGAGTTCGCCGCCAGCAGGCATGCGGCAGCGAGCAACTTGGAACGGGTGTTCATGCAGCCTCCTCGGATGGAATGCGCGAGATTTTTTCGGGCAGTGTAGCGCAGATGGCGGAGGCACGAAAAATAATCCACCATATGTGCCAATGCTTGTAACGGGCAGGGGAATGGCGCATCGTTACCGGCACGTTAATCGAGTGAAGGAGGCGGCATGAAAATTAGCACACTGGAAACCTTCGTCGTCGATGGCGGCTGGCGCGCCTGGACGTATGTGAAAGTCGAGACCGACGAGGGCATCACCGGCTGGGGCGAGTGCTCCGATACGCGCGTCACCAATGCCGTGTGCGGCGCGGTGCGCGATTTCTCGGCCATACTCATCGGGCAGGATCCGCGCGCATACGAGGCACGCTTCATCGACATGGCGCGCATGGTGCGCTCCAGCCCCGGCGGCATCGCGGCGCGCGCGATGGCCGGCATCGAGTGCGCACTGGTGGATATTGCGGCGCGGGCGCGCAATATTTCGGTGACCAAACTCTTGGGCGGGCCCACGCGCGACAAAGTGAGGCTCTACTGGTCGCACTGCGGTACCACGCGCGTGCGCCATCACGATCTGGTAGGCACGCCGCCGATCAACACCTGGGCCGATGTCACGGCGCTGGGCAAGGAGGTCGTGGCGC
>VFLF01000084.1 GCA_009885185.1 Nitrosomonadales bacterium
CCGCCGCGCGGCACGGAGATCATTCGGCTGGCCGCCTGAACTTCATCCGCCATCGCGCACGCCGCGCGCATCACCCTACGGCACGTTCGGCCCCAGCAGCGAGTCAGCCACCGCCGCCGCGCGTCGGTCGATGAATGAGTGCATGCTGAAAAACCACGGCTCCATGGTCAACAGGCGCGGCGGCGCGCGCACGCGCAGCGCGGCAAACGCGGCCTGCCCGTCGCGCAAGGTGATGTCGCCGCCGCCGCCTTTCATCACGGCTTCGCCGATGAACGTCTTGCCGTAAGAACCCGGCGCGGCATCGCCCATCGGCGTGAATTGCGGCGCGACATGCGTAACATCATGGTCGGCGCCGCGCATCTCCATGGTGATGTCGGGTGTGCGCACACGGTAGCCGGTGTTTTTGCCGCGCACGATGGCGCCGGTGAGCACGCGCAGCGAGCCGCGCGTCAGCTCGAAGCTGGCGTGGTTGCGCGGCGCTTCGCTGCTTTCGACAAAGCGATAGTTTTCAATGCGCACTTCGGTGGAAGGCCGCACGGTGATCTTCGCGCCATCCAGAAACTGTAATACCGCCCAGGATTTGTCGCCGGTGCGCACGGTGTCACCCTCTTCCAGATCCAGCCCGTAACGCAAGCCGCATTCCTGCTTGCCTGAAACCACGTTGACCTGACCTTCGATGGTCAGCACCATGCCGACCTGCGCCGCCGCCGGCAGTGCCGCCAGCAATGCGAGTAAGGTGATGAAAAAATTTCGCTTCCAGACTTTTTGCATCACACAATGA
This sequence comes from Nitrosomonadales bacterium, assembly GCA_009885185.1. The sequence continues at coordinate 782 of VFLF01000084.1, forward strand.
TAACGCGCTTTGCTCTCTGGAACCCGTTGAACTCCGGCAGGCTTGCGTGTGGTCGGCATCAAGGTAAACTGGCGCCGATTCACTGTCATCGAGGAGAGACGCATGCCGTACGCCCCACGCGCCACCCTGTTCGCCGCCGCGCTGGCTTGTCTTCCGTATCCAATCAGCGGGCAGGCGCAAACCGCTGCGACAGGCTCGGGACAGGCTTATCCGGCGAAGCCGATACGCTTCATCATTCCGTTTCCGCCGGGCGGCCCCACCGATCTGATGGGCCGCACCGCCGCTGACCGTCTGGCCAAGGCCTGGAACATACAGGTCGTTGCCGACAATCGCGCGGGCGCCGGCGGCAACATCGGCACGGAGATGTGCGCCAAGTCGCCGCCCGATGGCTACACCATCTGCATGATGACCGTGGCGCAGGCAATTTCTCCCGCAGTGTACAAAAAACTGGGATTTGATCCGATCCGCGATCTCAGTCACGTCACGCTGATGGCGATGATGCCGAGCATGCTGACCACGCACCCGACGCTGCCGGTTAAAAACGTCAAGGAACTTATCGCCCTGGCAAAGGCGAGTCCCGGTCAGTTGACCTACGCTTCCACCGGCAACGGTACCAGCCCGCATATGTTGATGGAGATGTTTAACGCCATGGCGGGTTTGAAAATGGTGCATGTGCCGTACCGCGGTCAGGCACCCGCGGTGGTCGATCAGATCGCCGGGCAGATACAGCTTGCGTTCAACACCGCGGCCACGGTATTACCGTACGTGCAAGCCGGCAAAATGAAGCCCATTGCCATTTCCACCAAGGAACGATTCCCGCCGATGCCCGATTTGCAGACGGTGGAAGAAGGCGGTCTCAAAGGCTTCGACGCCAGTTCGTGGCAATCGGTAGTAATGCCGGCGAATACGCCGCGCGACATTGTCGCCAAGGCCTATCAGGAACTCGCCACGATGCTTAAATCTCCCGACGTGCGCGAACGCTTCCTTGCGCAGGGCGCGATCGCATCGGGCATGCCGTCCGAGCAGTTCACCAGCTTCGTCAAGCTCGAGATGGACAAATGGGCGAAGGTTGCGAAATTTGCCAACATCCGGCTTGACTGATCCGTCCGCGACGCTGGCGCGCGGCGACGGCTTTCACGTACAGCGTACGGAAAGCGGCATCGTGCTGGAATTCCCCGTATTGCGCGCCCCGGGCGTGGCGCTAAGCCTCGCCGCGTTCGCGCTGCTGTGCGGCCTGATGCCGGCGCTCGGGTTGTCGGCGCTGCTGCCGCTGGAATCCGCCAATGCATCGGCCATGGTGTCGCTGGCGTTGATTGGCGGATTCGCCGCGCCGTTCATGCTGGCGAGCGTGGTGTTCGCGGCTCTTGCCATCTATCTTGCGGCCAACTCGCTGCGCGTGGGAATCGACGCCGGCGGCGCGCGCACCGAGCGGCGCGTGTTCGGGTATGTGACGCGCCTGCGCGACATGGCGCGCGATGACATCATGGAAATCGAGCCGCGCATCGGCGCGCGTTATCAAAACGTATTCAGTTCGACACCGCGTTATGCGCTGATCGCGCGCCATCGCGATGGCAGACGTAATGACGTGGTGGTGGCCGAGGATTTGGCCGGGCAGGCTACCATGCAGGAAGTCAGGGCGCTGCTATGCGCCGCATTGAGCATGGATTCATCGAGTGATAAATAATCGTTTAAAAACAAATACTTATGAAAAATAACCCAGCGGACGCCCAAGCCGAAACCCAGGCACGCATCGACCTCGTGTGCGCATTGCGCAGCGCGTCACGCATGGGTCTGGGCGAAGGCATCTGCAATCATTTCAGTCTGGCGTTGCCGGGCGCGCCGGGACATTTTTTAATCAATCCGCAGGGCTTTCACTGGTCTGAAATCACGCCCGCCGATCTGGTGGTGGTGGATGCGCAGGGCCGCAAGGTGTCCGGCAAACACGACGTGGAGCCGACGGCGTTTTTCATCCACAGCGCGATTCATCGCGGCAATGCCAACGCGGCGTGCGTGATGCACACACACATGCCGTACGCCACGACGCTCACGGCGGTGCAAGGCGGACGCATCGAATGGGCAAGCCAGACTTCGCTCAAGTTTCGCCACCGCGTGGCCTACGACGACGACTACCAGGGACTCGCGCTCGACATGGCGGAAGGCGAACGCATGTGCACGGCGATGGGCAGCGCCGACGTGTTGTTTCTCGCCAATCACGGCGTGATCGTGTGCGGGCCGACGGTGTCGGCAACCTTCGACGATTTGTATTACCTCGAACGAGCATGCATGCTGCAAGTGCTGGCGATGGGCACGGGCAAGCCGCTGCGCCTCGTGCCCGACGATATCGCAGAAAAAACCGCGCGGCAGATGACCGGCGAAAGCCAGCAGGCGACGCTGCATCTTGAGGCGTTGAAACGGATACTGGATCGCGATGAACCCGGTTGGTCGAGGCTGGATTGACGATAGGGCACATCCGTCACGTGCGCGACTCACACCCACTCTCGTCGTTCCCGCGCAGGAGGCTGTTACGAAACTCTACCCAAAAAAGTTGAATTTTGGTCATCCGAAGAAACCTTGGTACGTTGTGACGGAAACGAACAGCCGAGCAGAGG
>VFLF01000039.1 GCA_009885185.1 Nitrosomonadales bacterium
CGTAAGTATTTGTTTTTATTGATATTTTATTTTATCCGAGAATCAACCAACCGACACCCTATGATATGCTCACGCCCGGTTCAACCTTCCTGTAACGCCTACATCCATGAACACCGCCACACCCGGCGCGCCGCCGTGCGCGCCACCGGATTTCAATCCGCGCAAACCCAAAATCACTCTGCCGAAACTCGCTTGTGACACGCATGCGCACATTCTTGGCCCCATCGCCAAGTACGCTTACTCGCCCGCGCGCGTCTACACACCGCCTGATTGTTTGCTCACCGAGTATCAAAAAATGCTCGCGACGCTGGGCGTCGAACGCGCAGTGCTGGTGCAGCCCAGTGTCTACGGCAGTGACAACACGGTGATGCTCGAAGCCATGCGCGCGGCAGGCAGTGCTTTTCGCGGCGTTGCGGTGATAGATGACAACATCGCCGACGCCGAGCTCGCCAAGCTCAACGCCGCCGGCGTGCGCGGCGTGAGAGTGAACATCGTCGATGTCAAAGACCGCAAGCCCGGCACGCTGCCGATGACGCAATTGACCGCGCTCGCCAAGCGCATTGCGCCGATGGGCTGGCACATGGAGTTTCTCATGCACTGCGACGAATTCCCCGACATGGATCGCACGTTCGCCGACTTTCCGGTGGACATCGTGCTGGGGCACTTGGGCTACATGAAAACCGACAAAGGCTTGAACGACCCCGGCTTTCAGGCGCTGCTGCGCTTGATGAGAGCAGGCAAGGTCTGGGTGAAGTTCACCGGGCCGTATCGCATCTCCACGCAAGCGCTGCCGCACCCCGACACCAACGCTTACGCCCACGCGCTCGTCGACGCCAACCCTAGGCGCGTGCTGTGGGGCACTGACTGGCCGCATGTGATGGTCAAGAGTGCGATGCCGAACGACGGCGATCTGTGTGATCTGCTGTCGAGCTGGATACAGGATGCGGCCACACGAGAGCAGGTGCTGGTGAAAAATCCGGCGGCGCTTTACGGGTTTTAGAAACGACTTCTTCGCCATAGATTTTGACTTTTCAGGCAAACAAACATCATGAACACCCCCCACGACCCCACCACCCACGACGGCGCCACGGTCATCACCGATTACCTGATCCGCGAAAAAGTGCCGTATGTGTTCGGCCTGTGTGGACACGGCAACATCGGTTTTCTCGATGCACTGCATGCGCGGCAAAGCGAAATCAAAACCATTTCCGTGCATCACGAATCCGTCGCGGGCTTCATGGCCGACGTGTATTACCGCGTGTCGGGCCAGCCCACGGCGACCATCACCTCATGCGGCCCCGGCTCGGCGAATCTGCCCATTGCACTTGCAAATGCATTTTTTGATTCGGTGCCGTTCTACGCCATCACCGGCAACGTGCCTACCAGCCAGTTTAATCGCGGAGCGTTTCAGGAATCCTATCGCCACTATCAGGCGGATTTTCCATCGACGGTCAAAGCGTACTGCAAGCGCGTGTTTCAGCCGACCACCGCCGCACAGTTGCCGATAGCGGTGCGGCAAGCATGGAAAACCATGGTTACCGGACGCCCCGGCCCGGTGGTGCTGGATGTGCCGTTCGATATTTTCAACGAGCCGATTCCCGAACCCACACCGCTGCCTGAAGATTGGAATTCCAACATCTCGTGCCGCTGCGGCGCCGACCCCGAAGGCGTGCGCAAAGCCGCCGACATGCTGATAGCCGCCACACGCCCAGTGATTATCGTGGGGCAAGGCGTGCGTTACGGCGGCGCCACCAAGGAGTTGCTCGCGCTCGCGGAAAAACTGCGCATCCCCGTGGCCATGTCCGCCAGCGGCATCGGCGCCATTGATAGCCAGCATCCGCTGGCGCTGGGCCTGGTTGCGCGCAACGGCCCGTATCAGGCCAACCACGCCACGCGGCAGGCCGATGTGCTGCTGGCACTTGGCGTGCGTTTTGATGACCGCACCTCGAGCTCGTGGATACCGGGGTTCTCGTTCACCATTCCGCCGACGAAGCTGATCCACGTCGATATCGACCCCGACGAAATCGCGCGCAATTACCCGGTGGCTCTCGGCCTGATGGCCGATGTACGCACCTTCCTGCGCCAGTTGCTCGGCGAGATTGAATCGCGCATGGCCAAAGGCCAGATGCCTACCGAGCGCAGCCCGTGGCTGGATGCCATCGCCGGTTACCGCAAGGAATGGAACGACTTCATCGCGCCCGGCTTCAAGGCCGATACATCACCCATCGCACCGCAGCGTGCAGCCCACGAGATCGACAACGCATTAACCGAAGACACCATCCTCGTCAGCGACATCGGCGTGCATCACAACTGGCTGATACAGTTCTGCAAGCCGCGCCGCCCCGATTCCCTTATCGGCTCGATGGGCTTTGGCCCGATGGGCTTTGGCGTCGCGGGTGCGCTCGGTGCGAAACTCGCCGCACCGCATCGCCCGTGCGTGGCAGTCGTAGGTGACGGCGCGTTCTTGATGCACGCCAACGTGCTCGCCACCGCTTACGAATATCAAATCCCCGTGGTGTATGTGATCTGGAACAACTACGCCTACGGCTCGATACGCGGCCTGCAACGCGGCTACCTCGGCGGGCGCGAACTCATCACCGACTTCAAACACCCCGGCACCGACAATCCCTACAACCCGGATTTCGCCGCCATGGCGCGCTCGGCGGGCATCGAGGGCGTCAGCGTCGATCGCGCAGCGGATTTGAACGAAGCCATCCGCAAAGCCATCGCCGCCAACAAACCGTGCGTGATCGACGCCAATATCAACGGCGATCTCAATCCCGCCGGCGCTGGCATCTGGGAACTGCCGGGCATGGGGCGCAGCAAGCCGGGGATAGGGAAGCAGTATGTGCCGGAGTGAGTCTTTATAGCGCTGTTATTGGATTAACACTAACGCAATGCCCCAAGCCAGCGAAACTCTCGCCTGTCGTTCCCGCGAAGGCGGGAACCCATAACACTGTGACCATATCAATTTGAATTACGAAACACAGAAGGAGTTTTACAACGTGAATAAAATCGCCACCGCACTATCGCTGTTCGCGCTGACCTTCACCGCTCAGGCGCAGCAATTCCCCAACAAACCTATTCGCCTGCTCGTCGGCTTTACCGCCGGCAGCGAAGTCGATGTCATCGGCCGGATGATCGCGCACGAGATGACCGAGAAATGGGGACAGCGCGTGGTGGTGGATAACCGCCCCGGCGCCGGCAGCACCGTGGCGGGCGCCATTGTCACCGCCGCCAA
>VFLF01000149.1 GCA_009885185.1 Nitrosomonadales bacterium
CGCAGTAGTTCGCCGGCCTCGTGCAATGTCCTGGCGCCATCGGTGCGAGACGTGTCTATTTGCAGCACGTCAGCCAACTCATCCTCGATCAGTCGCTCGATCTGCGTCAGTTGATGTGTGAGTACCGCCTGATCCGCTTCAGAGGCGTCAGTGCCGGCGACGCTGCGTGCGGCGATGCGCGCGCGTAATGCGGCTTCGGGCGCGGTGACATCGACGATGACAAACGGTATGCCGCGCGCGCGCGCCTGACGACGGAACACGTCGCGTTGCCAGCGTTTGAGGAACGTCGCGTCGACAATCGCGGCATATCCCGCATGCGCCACGCCGCGTGCGATATCGAGCAGCCGGTCATAGGTGGCGGCGGTCAGGTCGCTGCTGTAAAGGCCCGACGCCAGCGTGGAGTCGCTGCGCGCTCGTGGCGGGATTCCGGCGAGGCGCTTGCGCTCGATATCCGAGCGCACCCGGACCGCGCCGAGTGTCTGCGAAATGGCTTGCGCCACCACGCTTTTGCCGGAACCGGAGAGGCCATGCATCAGAATAATCGCCGGCTGCACGCTGTCGACGCAGCGTTGTGCAAGTTGCACATAGCCTGCGCTGACCTCCAGCAGCCGTGAGCGCTCGGCGCCTGGCAGGCCGTCCTGCGTGGCGCGCAATCCATGCACTTTCGCGCGCACCAGGGCGCGATAGACGAGATAGAACCGCAGCACGTCCACCCCTGCAAAGTCGCCCGTCGTTTCCAGATAGGCATTGAGAAAACGCCAGGCAAAGTCGTCGCGCTTCCGATCCATCAGATCCATCATCAGAAACGCGACTTCGTTCATGACATCAATCCAACGCAACGCCGGATTGAATTCGATGCAGTCAAAAGGCGTGAGCCGACCGTCAAGCATCACGATGTTGCCCAGATGCAGATCACCGTGGCCGTCCCGTACGCGGCCTGCGGTCTGCCGCGCGGTGAAAAGCACCAAACGGGCCTGGTATTCACGCTCGGTCCACGCGCGCAGCCCGGCGATACGCGTTGTTGTTTCTGCATCGAAGGCAAAGCGTTCGAGCGTGATGAAGTTCTCGCGCGCGGATGCAATCACCGTTTCGGGCGCGCCGTGCGGGCTGCCCCGCGCGGCGACGCCAGCGCACGCGTGAAATGCCGCGGTGTCCGCCGCGAGCACATCGATTTGCGCGCCGCTGATCGTATCGGCCGCGAGCAGACGGCCGGCCAGCGCATCCTGCACAAATTGATGCATCCTGACCGCGTATTCAATCGCCTCGCCGTTGCCATCCATGCGCGGCGCGGCGGGACTGCCGGTGATTTTCACCACCGCTTCATAAAGCCCCGGCGCCAGTCGGCGGTTCAGCCGCAGTTCCTCTTCGCAGCAGCGCCGCCGCGCCTCGAGCGTGCTGAAGTCGAGAAAGCCCAAGTTGAGCGGTTTCTTGATCTTGTAGGCGTGCTGTCCCGTCAATAGCACCCAGGAGATGTGCGTTTCCATCAACTTGACGTGCGTCACCGGGTGCGTGTAGCACGCCGTAGACAGTAACGCCTCGATCAGCGGCGGGGTCATAAGGGATGCGCGGTTGCGTAGCTATGAGGAATGATCGCAGTACACCCGCTTTCGCTGCGCGCGCACTTGATGTGGATCAATTCGCGGCCCGATGGATGACCTAGCATGATCCGGCACGCAGGCGAGAACATTACGGCACCCACACTGATATCCGCACAGGAAGCGCAAATGAAACACCTGACAAAAATGCAAATCGAGGCACTGACCCTGCAATTAAATGAACGCACGCGCACGCTGGCGGCACGGGTGCGAGAAGAACTGGCGGCCTCCGATACCCAGCACTACCGGGATCTCGCGGGGACGGTGACGGACACCGCCGATGAAGCGCTTGCCAGTGCGCTGGTTGATGTCGATACCGCGATTATCGACCGGCATGTGATCGAGTTGCGCGACATCGAGGCGGCGCGCGAACGCATGAAAAAACAGACTTACGGCATCTGTGTCGAATGCGGTGACGATGTCGCTTACGAACGCCTCGCCGTCTACCCTGTTGCGAAGCGCTGCCTGCGCTGCCAGCATCAGCGTGAGCGTACGTATGCGCAGCCGGGCAGGCGCAGTTAATAACGTCATGGTTATCCGGGCAGGGCGATGATCAGCGCGTCGTCAATGTTTGCCTTTGCGTTCAAGCCCAATGCCGATCAGCTCGATCACGATGCCGGCCGCAAACAAAAAAATTCCGGCACGGGCATCCGGCGCGAGCCACATGAGCAGCCCGCCGGCGACCACCAGAACAGCGCCGAATGCCCTGCGTAACTGTTTGTTTTTAAAGAGAAACATTTTGTGGCATCTAAGGTGAGTCGCAATGACTATCAGTAGACCTGAGATTTGCCTCGCAGACGTTGATTAACATCAACCGGGCAGCCGCGGGCATCCAGCGATGGTGGTGAAGTCGATATCGAATTCGGGCAGGTGCGTGTGCGCCATCGGCGACTGTGGACGCGGTGCCGAATACGACGATGCGGTTGACGTGGATCAACTCACCGTGGGGAGCGCCTCTTAAGATGCGTCTACGGTAATCAGTCTCGATTAATGAAGGCAGTGCAACTTGGAGAGGCATCATGACTATCGGCGACATTTGCAACAGGGAAGTGGTCTACGTCAATCGCGACGTGACGGTGCATGCGGCATGCAAGCTGATGCGCCATTACCACGTCGGCAGCCTCGTGGTGGTGGACGAAGTTGACGGCAAACGCTTGCCGATCGGCATACTGACTGATCGCGACGTGGTGGTTGAAATAGACGCCATGGATCTGGACGCCAAGGTCATCACTGCTGGTGACATCATGTCGCAGGACCTGGTGACCGTGCCGGAAAGCAAAGGCGTGCTGGACACCATCGAAATCATGCGGTTCAAGGGCGTTCGTCGCGCGCCCATCGTCGATGCGGAGAATCGTCTGATCGGCATCGTGACGGTGGATGATCTCCTGGAAGTGCTGGCCGAGGAGTTGACGGACATTGCGCGCATTGTGTCACGGGAGCAGTCGCACGAACATCAGGCGCGCAAGTGAGTGAGGTAAATGAGCCGCACAAATGAGCCGCGTCCGACCTTACAACCCGGAAAATATACCGAGACCCTCCATGGACAACTGCATCGTTGTTGTGGCCGATGGCGCACGCAGGTTGATATTGGTGGCGGAGCCCCACATGCTGAGGTTGTTGCGTCCCGCCATGCGTGTCACTACGCGCGCCGCCGCGGGCAAGCGCGCGGCCATCAGCGAGCTTGCGCGCAACCACACCCATCTCACGCCGTCGCGTCTGCACCAGCGGCTCGTCGCGGATGCGTTGATCAGGTAATACGGCGCGCAACTCCGTGAGTGGGCGACACCACTGCCCGAAGGGTTGCTCTGCGTTCGCCTCTGCCGCAGGCTGCCGTGTCACAGCGCGGATAAATCATAAGTATTTGTTTTTAAACAATTTATTGTAAAATGAGCGGTGACCGTACAGATGTCACCAAGGCCAGGCGTGATGATGGCCGTGGTGGTTCGTTTCCGGGTTTAATCGCACCGCAGCGGGCAAGGCGCCATGAGCATACGCAATCTGGAGTTTTTGTTCCGACCGACATCAATAGCGGTGATCGGCGCGTCGGATCGCGTGGGCAGCGTGGGCGCAACGGTGATGCGCAACATACTTGCCGGCGGATTTGCGGGACCGATTTACGCGGTGAATCCCGGGCGCCTGCTGGTGGCGGGCCAACGCGCTTATGCGAGTGTGGCGGATCTGCCGCAGACGCCCGACCTCGCGGTGATCGCGACGCCGCCGGCGACGCTGCCCGGGCTGATCGACGCGCTGGGCAGGCGCGGCACGCGCGCGGCGGTGGTGATTACCGGCGGTCTGGGCGCCGCAGTGACGCAAGCCATGCGTGACGCGGCACGGCCGTATCTGCTGCGCATTCTCGGGCCCAACGGCGTAGGCCTGCTGGTTCCCGGCATCGGGCTTAACGCGAGCTTCGCTCATACGGCGGCGTTGCCGGGCAAGCTGGCGTTCGTCTCGCAATCCGGCGGGCTGACGACAGGCGTGCTCGACTGGGCGAAGTCGCGCAACATCGGCTTTTCACATTTTGCTTCGATGGGCGAGGCGGCTGATGTGGATTTCGGCGACGTGCTGGATTATTTCGCCAGCGACAGCGGCACGCGCGCGATCCTGTTGTATATCGAGTCGATCACCGCGGTGCGCAAATTCATGTCGGCGGCGCGCGCGGCGGCGCGCAACAAGCCGGTGTTGGTGGTGAAAGCGGGGCGTGCGCCGGACGGCGCGCGCGCGGCAGCCTCGCATACCGGCGCGCTGGCCGGCGCCGACGACGTA
>VFLF01000366.1 GCA_009885185.1 Nitrosomonadales bacterium
CGCGTGTAGGCGGTGGCGTCCTGCGGCGTACCTGTCAGCGGTTCCGCGCCTTGCGCGATGAATTTCTCGCGCACTTCCGGCGCTTGCATGGCGCGGTTCACGGCGTCGTTGACGCGCGCGACGGCGTCTTTCGGCGTGCCGGTAGGCGCAAACAGTGCATACCAGCTGCCTGATTCGAAGCCCGGATAATTTTCCGCGACAGTGGGCAGGTTGGGCACGTTGGCGCTGCGTGTGGCACTGGTGATGGCCAGCGCGCGCAGCCGCCCGCTGTTCACGTGCGGCAGCACGGAGAGGATATTCGCAAACATGAACGACACGTTGCCCGCGATCAGATCATTCAACGCCGGCGGCGTGCCTTTATAAGGCACGTGCAGAATGGAAATGCCGGTTTGCAGCCGCAGCATTTCCGCTGTCAGATGTGGCGTACTGCCCGCGCCGGTGGTGGCGTAGGTCAGTTCGCCGCGGCGGCTTTTGGCGATGGCGACAAAGTCCTTGATGCTTTTTGCCGGCAGCGACGGATGCACCACCAGCAGCGTCGATACCGTGCCGATCAGCGCCACCGGCTCGAAATCCTTCAATAGATCGTAGCCGAGTTTTGCATACAGCGATTGGCTGATCGCGGCGGGCGCGCCCCCGGCAAACAGTGTGTAACCGTCGGCCGGCGCGCGGGCGACGAGTTCCGCCGCGATATTGCCGCCCGCGCCGGCGCGGTTATCGACGATGAGCGATTGGCCCAGCGCCTCGCTCATCTTGGGCGCGATCAGGCGCACGGCAATGTCCACGCCCGCGCCGGGCGTGAAGCCGACTATCGCGCGTATCGGTTTTGCCGGATAGCTTTGTGCGTGGGGCGTCGCAGGCAATATCGCCGCCATCAACAAGACAGCCAGCGTGGCACAAGAACGTACATTCATCAGCAACCACCTCCGAAAAGCGAAACATTTCAGTCCGTCTGATAATATTATGCCATTCGTTCACATGCGTTAATTACTGAAATGTGGACGCCCCAACCCGCAGGAGGCGACATGCTCAATATCGAACCCGGCAACACCATACTCGGCGCGACAATCACCGGCGTGGATCTCCATCAGCCGCTGTCGGATGCCGATCAGGCGCGCGTGGTGCGCGCACTCGGCCAGTACGGCGTGCTGTGTTTTCCGAACCAGTTGATCGAAGCGCCGGCGTTAAAGCAGTTTTCGTCGCGTTTCGGCGAGCTGCAAATCATTTCAAAAAAAGTGGAGCCGGGCATGCCCGAGGTTTCCATTTTGTCCAACGTGATGGAGAACGGCGACTACATCGGCGCGCCCGACGCCGGGCAGGATTGGCACACCGACATGACCTACAACAAGACGCCCGGTTTTGTGAATGTGCTGGTGGCGCACAAGGTGCCCATGCGTGATGGCAAGCCGCGCGGCGGCACCGAATTCACCAACACACAGGCCGCGTACGACGATCTGCCCGCCGCGCTAAAAACCAAGCTCGCCGATGCCGTGGCGCTGCACGACTGGAATAAATTTCATGAAACCATGCGCAGCAAGGGTAGCAAGCGCCCGCCGTTGACCGAGGCGCAGCGTAACCAGCGCCCGCCGGTGCCGCACCCGGTGTTTCTCACGCACCCGATCAGCGGGCGCAAGGTGATTTACGTCAACCCCGGCTTTGCCGTGAAGATCATCGGCATGAGCGACGCCGAGAGCCACGACACGCTCGAAACGCTGTTTGCGCACGTGCTGCAGCCGAAGTATCGCTATACCCACCATTGGACGGTGGGCGACGTGCTGGTGTGGGATCACCTCGGTACTTGGCATTGTGCGCTGGCGGACTACGCGCCCGATGAATACCGGCTGATGAAACGCTGCCAGGTGCTGGCGGACAAGGTGTTTGATCCGGCGTTCATGCAGGCGACGCTGAGCGCGCGGGCAGCGGCTTGAGTCGGCGGCCCGTTGTTGTCATCGAGAACGACCAGTCGCTGCGTCTGTTGCAGGCGTTTCTCGATGCAAAGCCCAACCCGGAGCGCGACGCCGCGCTTGCCGATTACCTTGCGCACGATTTGCCGGATTTCCCCGGCTGGCTGAAAGCGGCGCGCGATAGCGCACGCGGGGCATACCCCGTCGATGTGCGCATGGTAAATACGCAGGAAGAACTGCTGGCAGCGCTGCCCGGCGCGGATGCGTTTGTGACCGAAGGGTTGGAAATCGGCCCGCGCGAACTGGCGGCGGCGGATCGATTGAAGATCGTGCAGAAGCACGGCGTGTGGCTGCGTAATATTGATTTACCGGCATGCGCCGCGCGCGGCATCACGGTAATGCCGCTGCGGCGGCGCGGCAACATGACTGCCGCCGAGCATATTTTTGCGCTGATGCTGGGCCTTGCGCGCAAGCTCACGACGATCAACAAGCTCATCACCACCGAACGGCTTACGGCGGCAGGTTATCGCCCGAAATTTTTCGACCGCCGTTATTCGCCCAATGCAAACTGGGCGCGTATTGGCGGGCTCGATTCGCTGCACGGCGGCACGCTCGGCATTGTCGGTCTGGGCGAAATCGGGCGCGAGGTGGCGCTGCGCGCCG
>VFLF01000082.1 GCA_009885185.1 Nitrosomonadales bacterium
CAAACCGGCGGCCTCGATTTGCAACACTGCGATGTCAGTGCCCGGATCGGTGCCCACCAGCTTGGCGGTGAATTGCCGCCGGTCTTTCAGCGTGACGATGGCGCGCTCGGCGTCCTTGATGACGTGGTTGTTGGTGAGCACATAACCGCGCGCGGCATCGACAATCACGCCGGAACCGGCGGCCTGTTCTTTTTGTTGCTGGGGGCGCTGCTGGTTCTCCGGTACGCCGAAAAAGCGGCGAAAAAAAGGATCGCGAAACAGCGGATTGTTTTCCATCGGTGCGCGCGTCACCACCGAGATGTTTACCACGGCAGGCGTGACCTCGTTCACCAGCGGCGCCAGCGTGGGCAGGCCGCGCGCGTCGGTGGCGGCGGCGAACACAGGCTGCGTGTGCGCGCACCCGACGGTCACGAGCAATACAGCGACGGCGCGACAGAGGTTCGACATAACCATATGTTTTTAAACCATTATTTATGATTCATTACTTGAGTATCTGCACCAGATTATTAAAGTCATCCGTCCACAAGCGCAAGCCCGGAATTTCCTTGATGTCGGCGGTGTTTTCTTTGATGGTCTTGTCGTCCAGAAGTTTCTTATTTCGCGTGACCAGCACCCAATCCGTGCGCGAGGCATCGCCCTTGCCCTCGTCGTCGGTGATGAGCGCGGTGTGCAGGCCGTAGGTGTCGGCGATTTGCTTTACCACTGGCGCGAGTTTCAAAAACCGGTTGGTGACGTGGAACGCGATCACGCCGGTGTCGGGCTTGATGTGCTTGAGATAAATCGCCATCGCTTCGCGCGTGATCAAATGCACCGGAATCGCATCGCTGGAGAAGGCGTCAATGGCAAGCACGTCGTAATTCCGCGGCGCTTCGCGTTCCATGGTGAGGCGCGCGTCGCCGAGCACGGTATCGACCTCTGCCTTGCTGTCGGGTATGTAACGGAAGTCGCGCTTCGCGATGTCGATCACCTGCGGGTTGATCTCGTAAAAGCGCATCACGTCGCCCTTGCGGCCATAGGCGGCCATGGTGCCGACGCCCAGCCCCACCACGCCCACGCGCATGGGGCCTTCCTCCTCGAAGTATTTCACCGCCAGCCCGACGCCGCTGGATTCGGTGTAATAGGTGGTGATGCGATGGCTCATTTTCGGATGCAAATACTGCTCGCCGTGCATGATGACGCCGTGCATCAGCCGCCGCATCGCGGTTTCGCTGGTGTCGGGGCCGGTATCCTTGACGCGCAGCGTGCCGTAGAAATTGCGTGTCATCAGCCGCGCGTCGTTCGACAGCGTGTCGATGTAGTGATACACGTGATAACCGGTAAAGCCGGTGGCGCCGAGAATCAGCATCGGCACCACGCGCGACATGAGCCGCGCCGCCTTGCCAAGATCGGCGGTGAGGTAAAACGCCAGCAGCAGCGTCACGATCAGCCCGATGCCAAATTCGTAATAGGTGTTGAAGAACTTGGGCGCAATAAAGCCGACCACCACACCGCCCAGCGCGCCGCCCAGCGACACCATCAGGAAGAACGTCGTCAGATAACGCGGCGCGGGCTTCATCGCCGCCAGTTCGCCGTGAAAGAACATGCACATCACAAAGAGGCCCGCGCTGAACAGCGGCACGGCGACCTTGAATTCCATGATGCCGCCTTCCTCGTGCAGAAACCACGCCAGCGCGCCCACCACCACGATCAACGGGCCGAGGAAGAAAATGCGCTTATACCAGCCGCGCCCCTCGAAACACAGAATAAACGTGATGAGGTAAATCGTCAGCGGCAGTAGCCACAAAAACGGCACCGAAGCCACGTCGTGCGTGATGTGGTTGGTCACCGCCAGCAGCATGAACGAGCCCATCGCGGACAGCAGCAGCCACATGCCGTAGTGCGCGAAGGTGGGCGCAGGGCCGTCGTCCGGCTTTTGCGCTTCGGGGTTGGCTTGCGCCTCGGTGTGCGCGCGCAGGCTGTAGATGCCCGCGCTGATGCACACCACCACGAACAACGCGTAGCCCGCACTCCAGCCGTACGACTGCACCTTGGTGGTGATCCACGGCTCCACCGCGAACGGATATGAAATCAGCGCCAGCAGCGAGGCGAAGTTCGACAGCGCAAACAATCGATACACCGTGCCCGACACATGGGCCCGCGCAAACCATGCCTGTACCAGAGGCCCGGTAGTAGAAAGCAAAAAATACGGCAGGCCGATGGTAAAGGTGAGCAGGCCCAGAATGCGCCAGGTAGGGTCTTCGTCACCTGCCGGTTTCCATGAGGCATCGGGAATCAGCGGCAACGACGCGAGGCTGATGACGAGCAGCGCCGCATGCAGCATCAACTGCGCGCGCGGCTGCATCTTGCGCGTGGTGAAATCTGAATAGGCGTAGCCGAACAGCAACAGGAACTGAAAGAACACCATGCACACCGTCCACACCGCAGCCGACCCGCCGAACCAGGGCAGAATCTGCTTTGCCATGATGGGTTGGACCAGAAACAGCAGGAACGCGCTGGTGAAAATCGTGAGCGCGTAGAGAATCATGATAGAATATGTAAGTTATTGTTTTTAATGATATTTTTTTGGAATGAGAGACGCACGTCATTAACGCGCGAGGCGTGCTTTCAGACGACACGGAGATACACGGATGTTGCGAAAGGCGCATTTTACCCTCCCCCGTACGCTTAACCGGATGATTCATCGGCATATAGGGATGAAACGGCTGATCGCGCTACTGCTTTGCGCAGTGCCGTTTTGGGCGAACGCGCAATGCCTCGATGTGCAGGCTGCGGCAGACATGGCTGCGCGCTGGATCGACAAGCAAACCCTGCGCGGGTTTTCAACCACGATGAGTCTGACGGATGCCGCTTGCACGCGCGAGCGTTTCGTCGCGGCCCTGCGCGCGAACCCGCAATACGGCGGTCGCGTCGTGGGCTACAAGGCTGCGCTCACCAATCCCGAGGTGCAAAAACGTTTTGGCGCCACCGCACCCGTGCGCGGCGTGCTGCTTTCGCGCATGCTCACCATGGAAAGCGGGTTCCCGGTTTTCGGCGGTTACGCCGCGCGTCCCGTGTTCGAGGCCGATTTGCTGGTGGAAGTGGGTGATGACGCCATCAATGATGCGCGCACGCCGCTGGATGCTTTAAAAGCGCTGTCGCGTGTGCAGCCCTTCGTTGAACTGGCCGATCTGGTGGTAAACGAAGGCGAGCCGCTCAACGCCGCAGTGATCACCGCCATCAACGCCGGCGCGCGCGGCGGTATTTTCGGCCACGGCATCGCGGTGCAACCGACGCAAGCCTTCGCCGATCAGCTTCGCGATATGCGGGTGGTGATGACCGATGATCTGGGCAAGGAGCACGCGAATGTGCCCGGCTCGGCCATCATGGGCCACCCGCTCAATGCCGTGCTGTGGCTGATCGAGGACGTGCGCAAAAGCGGCGGGCGTCTGCGCGTGGGCGACAAACTGAGCCTCGGTTCGTTTTCAGTACCGCTGACGCCGACGCGTGAAACGCGCATCAAGGTGCGTTATCTGGGGTTGCCGGGTGACCCCGAGATCAATTTACGCTTTCGATAGTGGACAAAAGTAAGGAGTGTCATGGAGCAGAACGAATACGAATGCGCTGTAGACAACAACGTGATGGTCACGCTGCGCGACGGTGTTAAGCTCGCCACCGATATCTACCGCCCCGCGCGCAACGGCAAGGCGGTCGATGGCAAATTCCCGGTCATTCTCGAACGCACCCCGTACGGCAAGTCGCGCGCGTCGCGCTCCGAGGTGGATCGCGGCGAGACCCAGCCGCGCTTGCGTCCCGAAGTGGCGACGCATTTCGTGCGCGCCGGTTACATCGTGATTTATCAGGATTGCCGCGGCCGGCATGGTTCCGAGGGAGAGTTCGTCAAATACCTCAGCGACGGCGAAGACGGTTTCGATACCGTGCAATGGATCGAACAACAGCCATGGTGCAACGGCAAGGTGGCAACGATGGGCTTGTCGTACGCCGCGCACACGCAGGTGGCGCTTGCATGTCTGGCGCCCGCCGCGCTGTCAGCGATGGTGGTGGATTGCGGCGGCTTTTCCAATGCCTACCTGTCGGGCATCCGCAGCGGCGGCGCGTTTGAAATGAAGCAGGCGACGTGGGCCTTCAATCAGGCGAAGGAAAGCACGCTGGCGCAGTCGGATGTGCGCGTGCGCGAGGCGCTGGCCGCCGAAGATTTGATCACGTGGTTCAAGCACATGCCGTGGAAGCCCGGCCAGTCGCCGGTGAAATGGGCGCCGGAGTACGAAGACTATTTGTTCGAGCAATGGACGCACGGCGAGTTCAGTGATTACTGGAAGCAGCTCGGCATTTATACCGAGGGTTGGTATAACCCCTACGCCGACGTGCCGCAGATACACATGTCGAGCTGGTACGACGCCTACATCCGCACCGCCACCGACAACTATGTGGGGCTGAAAAAACGCAAGCGCGGCCCGGTGCGGCTCATCATGGGGCCGTGGACGCATGGCGACCGTTCAAAATCATGGTCGGGTGACGTGGATTTCGGTGAGGCGTCCACCATCGACGGCAATCTGGCGAAGAACTGGCGCGAGCTGCGGCTGCGCTGGTTCGATCATTGGGTGCGCGGCGTGGCCAACGGCGTCGATAAAGAACCGGCGGTGCGGCTGTTCCTGATGGGCGGCGGTTCCGGACGCAAAAACGCAGCAGGGCGCATGCAGCACGGCGGGCGCTGGATCACCGGAGACGACTGGCCGTTGCCGGCGGTGAAGCCCACGCCGTTTTATTTGCATGCCGATGGTTCGCTGTCAGCGGCAAAGCCCGCGGACAACGCATCGCCGCTGTCGTATGACTATGATCCGTCGAACCCGGCGCCGACCATCGGCGGGCCGCTCACCTCCGGCCA
>VFLF01000506.1 GCA_009885185.1 Nitrosomonadales bacterium
AATTGAAATCATTTTCCTGTTTCTCCAGGTTTTCACCGCGATGCAGATAATGGTCAAATGAAAACAGATCGAGATATTTCTCGGCGGGCGGCGGCGTGCCGCCCCATTGGCCCTCCATTTCGGCGCGCAGTTTCAGCACGTTGTTAAAGCCTGCGGCGTCCAGACGCGCATCGATGGCGAATCCCCCCTTGGGATCAGCAAGAATATCGTACGACTGCGCGGCGACATCAGGCGCCATTTTCAGCCGCGTGACTAGCAGGGCCGCGGCCTCCGTTTTGTTAGCCTTGTTTTTTGCCCAGCGCAGCCCTTCGAGGTAAGCCTGAAGGTAGCGCACCAGCACGTCCTGATTGGCTTTTGCCCAGGGGCGCATGGCAAAGGCGCCGGTACCCTGATACGCGCCCAGTGCATCGACGGCCAAACCGAGATTGCGCATGCCTTCGCGATCCGCGAGCAGCGAGTACGGCAGATTGAGCATGGTCGCCGCCACGGTTTTGTCGTTGCGCATGGCTTCAAGGCGCAACTGCACTCCGCCGACGACTTTGACCCCGTAATCCTTGCGTTGCAGCCCGTGCATTTGCAGCATTCGGTACAACTGGAACGCAGAGGCGGTGTTGGGCGCATCCACCGCCACGGTTTTGCCGCGCAGATCGGCGATGCTGTTGATGCCGGGCTGCACATAGAAACCATTGAGGCTGCTGTCGCCGCCCATCAGCACCACCACATCGGCCTTGGCGAGCTCGACCATGGCGATCGCGTTGTCCACGGCGGTGTGCGCGATATCGAAGGTTCCATTCGCAAGGCCACTGCGCAGCACGGTGGAGTTCGGCGTGAAGTTCAGTTCGACCTTCAGCCCGCACGCGGCGAAAAATCCTTTGTCCTGCGCGGCAAAGATCGCCAGGTTCTGCACGTCGGGAAATACCGTGACCTTGAGCGTCGTTTCCGCCGCCGAAGCATTGAACGCAGCCACACACAAGAGGCACAGCGTTATCAGTCGTTGCATCATAGGTTGGGTCTCCTGCGCGGGTTGGACAACACGTTACCGCCAGCCATCATTCCACCTTGGCGCCGGAAATCTGCACCAGCTTGGCCCACTTGCCGACTTCGGCGGCGATGAATTTGCGGAATTCCGCGGGCGTGGTGCCTGCCGGGTCGGAGCCTTGTTCGGCGAATCGTTGCTTCATGTCCGCCTGCGCCAGCGCCTTGACGATGGCGCCATTCAATCGGTTGATGATATCGGCGGGCGTGTTGACGGGAACCATGATGCCATTCCACAGCGCGACTTCGTAGCCGGGGAGCTGTTCGCCGATGGCGGGAATATCGGGATAGCGCGATGAACGCTGGCGCGTGGTGACGCCCAGCCCCTTGAGTTTTCCGGCTTCAATATGAGACAGCACTTCAACCAGCGGCGCAAACACCACCTGCACCTGATCGCCGAGGAGCGCGGTCACCGCCGGCGCGCCGCCTTTGTAGGGCACGTGCTCCATCTCCACGCCGGTCATGCTGTTGAACAGCGCCGTCGACAGATGTTGCGAGGTGCCGCTGCCGCCCGTGCCGTAATTCAGGCGCGCCTTGTTGTTGGGATCCTTCACCAGCTTGATGAACTCCGCGAGATTGTTCGCGCGAATACTGGCGGGGTTGACCACCAGCATGTTGGGAACGAACGCGACCCGTGACACCGGCACCAGGTCCTGCACAAAATCGTACGGCAGGCTTTTATACAGCGAGCGGTTGGTGACGTGCGAACTGGTTGCCATCAACAGCGTGTAGCCGTCGCCGGGCGACTTGGCCGCGAATTCCGCGCCGACATTACCGCCCGCGCCGGCCCGGTTATCCACCACTACCGGGCGACCAAGGTCTTGGCGCAGCTTGTCGGCGATTAAACGCGCGGTGACATCTGTGGCACCGCCAGCGGCAAAGGTCACCACCAGTTTGATCGGGCCTGCCGGCCATGGGTCGGCGGCGATAACCGATGCAGCGTGGAGGGTCAGCACTGCACCGCAGGCCGTCTTCAGAAAATTTCTCAACATGGTAATCCTCCACGTGTTTCACTACATTTGGTTCCGGACGGCATTTCAGCCTCGCACCAAGATTACTACAGTCCATGATGGATGCCGCAGGGACGGGTGCGATTCAAACTGATGTCCCGTAATATATCGCATCGAATCGAAAAGGG
>VFLF01000118.1 GCA_009885185.1 Nitrosomonadales bacterium
CGGCGTTGATGACCGCCACCATCATGTCGGGGTCGAGTCCGGCTTTGACGCCTGCGACAAACACTTCGAGGCTCATCGCCAGTGCCGTTTGTGACAGCAGATTGTTCAGCAGTTTCATGGTCTGCGCCTGCCCCGGCTGCTTGCCGACCACGAATACTTTGCCGATGACATTCAGTGCATCGCGCACGGCGGAGATGGCTTGCGGCTTGCCCGCCACCATCACCGCCAGCGTGCCTTTGTCCGCGCCGGAAGCGCCGCCGGATACCGGCGAATCAATCAGATCGATCCCGCGCGCGGCCAGCGCCCTGGCGAGTTCTTTTTCGATGGCCGAGCCGGTCGTCGACAGATCGACGAGTATCTTGACCGCTTTGCCGTGAATTAAACCGGTGGATCCAAGGGCCACCTCGCGCAGCACCGGCGGCGTGGGCACGCTGGCGAACACGATGCGCGCCTTGTCCGCCACCTCGCGCGGGCTGCGCGCTACTTTTGCGCCGAGTTTCACCAGCGGTTTCAATGCGGCGGGGTTAACGTCGTGTATCACCAGCGGAAAGCCTGCCGCCAGCAACCGCCGCGCCATGCGTCCGCCCATCACGCCCACGCCTATAAAACCCATCAAGTCCGGTTTTGCCGCCACGGTTTGCTCCCTGTGTTTTCTCGATGGCGGACATTGTACGCACATTTGACCGCGCGCCCGGTCATGGCCTAGTCTTGCGCTTCGGCCCCGTGATAAACAGGTGAATCCATGAACGCTCCCCACGTCCAAACCGCGCAGACGCTCGTCGATATACCCTACACCGCGAACACCGGCGAAAAACTCATCAACGAAACCTTTGGTCCCGGCGATATCAGCCGCCGTAAAACCGGCGCGCTCGATATGCGCCCGATGCCCATCGAAAACGGCCGCCCGCTGGCCGCGACCTTCACGCTGGAAAAAAACGGTTTCGTGTTCGTCGAACACAAAACCGCGATGAAGAATTTTTTCGACGAGCAGGAATTAAAGGCGGTGTATTACCGCGAGGTTGAAGCGCTCATCCAGCGCGA
Source organism: Nitrosomonadales bacterium (assembly GCA_009885185.1). Next base: position 1,042 of record VFLF01000118.1, read on the forward strand.
GTCGGGCGCCGCCCGCGTGGTGTTGTTCGATCACACCCTGCGTTCCGGTGATCAGGCCGAGCGTGAAGCGAAGCTCATCCGCGAGCCGGTGGTCTCCGCGCACAACGATTACACCGAATGGTCGGGGCCGCAGCGCGTGCGCGATTTGCTGCCCGACGAGGCCGAGACCTTGTTGAAAAAACGTTTTGCGATTATTCAGGTGTGGCGCGCGATCAACAAGCCCATCGAATCCAATCCGCTGGCGATGGTGGACGCCCATACCATTGCGTTCGACGATTTGCTCATTGCCGAGCGGCGCTACCCGACCCGCATCGGGCAAACCTATCGACTCGCGTACAACCCCAAACACCGCTGGATTTATTTTCCGAAAATGACGCGCGACGAAGCGCTGGTGTTCAAGGTGTTCGATTCCGAGAAAGACGGTCGCGCGCGCTTTACCGCGCACACCTCGCTCACCGATCCGGCCACACCGCCCGGCGCGCCGCCGCGGCAGAGCATCGAAGCGCGGGCGCTGGCGTTTTTTTAAGAAAAATTCGCGCGACCAAGCAAAAGCGAAACAAACCCCATTACCGTCATTCCCGCCTGCGCGGGAATGACGGTGGGAGGCTATTTCCGCGGGAGGGCTCTTTGCCGGCGCTCCCTTTAAGCCCAACAAAAAGCCGGCTTCATGACGAAGCTGGCTTTTTTGCAGCAATTTGCAGATTTACTTCTGCGCCATGATCCACTTAACAATCGCGGCGATATCGGGGTCTTTCACGTGCGCGTTGGGTGGCATTACCATGTCGCCCCACACGCCTTTGCCGCCGTCTTTAACTTTTTTGACCAGCGTGGCCTCGGCGGCTTTGTCGCCTTTGTATTTGGCGGCGATGTCCTTGTACGACGGGCCCAAGATTTTTTTGTCGACTTGATGGCAAGTCATGCAGCCATTGGCCTGCGCGAGTTTTTCGTCGGCCTGCGCAGCGCCGGTACACAGCAGACCCAAGGTTACGGCGGAGGCCGCGAGCACACGTTTCATTTCGATAATACCTCGTAAGTAATTGTTTATATTGAATATTATTTCAAGGCCGACTTCAGCAGGCGCTCGATTGTGCCTAAATCCGAAACCGGGGGCAAGCAACTAACGCCTTGGCAAAGCCACGCGTTGACGCCGCTGGCGGGAGCGGGCTTTGCCAGCACCGCCGGCAATGCCGTCGTTCCGTTGTTTAAGGCTATCACCAAGGTATCGGGACGATACCGCGCGCCGAGCGCGCGCTGCCATTCGCGCAACGCATGATCCTCTCCGCGGAGCACGACCACGCGCGGCGGCACAAGCGCTTCTTCCAGTGCCGCGAGCAAACTCACAAACGCGCTCGGCTGACGTTGCATGGCGCCGTAAAACAAACGGATCGCGCGCTCCGCGGCATCGATATATCGCGGCTCGCCGATCACATGCCCCATCCGTTGCAGCGCAAACGCGGCGATGCCGTTGCCCGACGGCGTGGCATTGTCGTGGCCGGGCTTGGCGCGATGGATCAGTTTTTCGTGATCGTGGCTAGTGAAGAAAAAGCCGCCGTGTTCACTGTCCTCGAATTGACCGAGCAGGCAGTCGGCGAGCGCGCACGCGAACGCCAGATCGTCGGCGCGAAACTCCGTTTGCATCAGTTCCAGCAGCGCATCGAGCAAAAACGCGTAATCGTCGAGATAGGCGTTCAAATGCGCCTTGCCGTCCTTGTACGTGGCGAGCAAATGACCGCCGTTGTAGGACGGTTGCCACAAGGTTTTGCGAATAAAATCAACTGACCGTTGTGCCGATACCAGCCATGCCGGTTCGTCGAACACCCGCGCCGCGCGCGCCATGCCTTTAATCATCAGCGCGTTCCAGCTGGTAAGGATTTTTTCATCGCGGCCCGGCCACACGCGCTTGCACCGCGCGGCGAGCAGTTTGGCGCGGGCCTGCGCCAGTAGGGCGGCGTTGTTCCCGAGCAGCGCTTCGTCACCTGTGCCGAGCGGCTGGGCCAACCGTAAATTCCAGAATTCATGCTCAAAATTCGCCGCGCCATCCAGACCGTAGTGCGGCGCCAACACGGTGTATTCCTCCGGCGTGAGCAGCGCCTTCACTTCGTCCGGCGTCCACACATAAAACTTGCCTTCGACCTGCTCGGAATCAGCATCGAACGAGGAGTAATAGCCGCCCTCATTTACGTTCACCGGCTGTTGCATCTCACGCATCACCCACGCCGCCGTCTCCGCGCAAACGGTTTTGTAGAGCGGCGACTGTGTGACCAGCCACGCATCGGCGTACAACGCCAGCAGCGGCCCGTTGTCGTAGAGCATTTTCTCGAAGTGCGGGATTGTCCATGTGTCATCCACGCTGTAGCGCGCAAAGCCGCCGCCCAGATGATCGTAAATGCCGCCTTCGGCCATGTGCGTGAGGGTTACGTGCGCGATGTCGAGTCCCGCGGCATCGTTATCCAGTGCATGCCGCCGCAGACAAAACGCCAATTCAAACGGATGCGGAAACTTCGGCGCATGACCGATGCCGCCGTGTTCTCGGTCGAACATTTGCTCGAATTCCTGCAACGCGTTTGTCAGCGGTGCGCGCGTGAACGCACCGGCGTCGGCCACAACCGGCACGGCACCCGCCAGCGCCGCCAGCAGCGAGGCATTCTGCTTGCCGATTTCATCACGCTGCTCGCGATACGCCTGTTCAATGCGCGGCAGCAAGCCCAAAAACCCCGGCATGTTGTAACGCGGCGTCTTGGGGAAATACGTGCCGCCAAAAAACGGCGTGCCGTCCGGCATCAAAAACATCGTCAGCGGCCAGCCGCCGTTGCGCTGCGTGAGCATGTGATGCGCGGTCTGGTAAATCTGATCCAGATCAGGCCGCTCCTCGCGATCCACCTTGATGTTGATGAACAGCCGGTTCATTTCCGCCGCCACCGCGGCATCCTCGAACGACTCGTGCGCCATCACATGGCACCAGTGGCATGCCGAGTAGCCGACGGACAGCAGGATCGGCTTGTCCTGCGTCCGCGCGAGAGCAAGCGCTTCCTTGCCCCACGGATACCAATCGACGGGGTTGTTCGCGTGCTGCTGGAGGTAGGGGCTGGTTTCTTGGGCGAGGCGGTTGGGCATGGCGTTTCCAGGAGTTCCCGTGGATTCTGTCACAGGCACGAGCACTAGAAAAATTTACAAATATGTATTAACATTATCGCATGGATATCCGGTTTGAATGGGACGACGCCAAGGCGAAGCACAACCTACGCAAGCATGGCGTCGCTTTCGATGACGTAATCGCGGTGTTCTCGGACCCGTTCGCCATGACGAAACAGGACCGTATCGAGAACGGCGAGTGGCGCTGGCAGACGTTGGGCATGGTGGGGGGCTACTGGGTGCTTTTGGTGGCGCATACGGTCGGCGAGACTGACGATGGCGCCGAGGTTATTCGTATCATTTCGGCGCGAGCCGCTGATCGTAAGGAGCGAAAACGCTATGAAAACCAGGATCGTTAGACGAAAAGTAGACTTGAAGAACCCGCCGCCGTTAACTGCGGCGCAGCGCGCCAGACTGGATGCGTTGGGGAAGGCGCCGGACAGCAAAATCGACTACAGCGACATCCCGCCGTTGACGGATGAGTTTTGGAAGAACGCGGTTCGCAATCCGTTCTACAAGCCCACAAAGCAGGCCACGACCGTGCGGGTCGATTCCGATGTATTGCTGTGGCTCAAAGGCCAAGGCAAGGGCTACCAGACGCGCATTAACGCGATTTTGCGTAAGGCGATGCTGCGGGATATCGATCAAAAGACCTGAGCGTTTTCTTTCTCGATCCGACCGTCGGCACGGAAATCAAAAAAACGCGACCGGCACTGGTGGTTTCCCCGGACGACATGAACCAGGCATTACCGCGCGTCATCATTGCGCCCATCACCAGCAAAGGCCAGCCGCTGGCCTGCCGCCCCGAAATCCGCCTGAAAGGCAAGCGAGGCCGTGTGTTGCTCGATCAGATTCGCAGCGTCGATAAAACGCGCCTGGCCGGCAAAATCAGTAAAGTGGATCTTGCGTTGTGGCATCCCGTACTATTGGAAATGTTGGCGTGAGCTGCGATTCCAGTTTCAGGGCATCGCTCGCACCGCGGTAACGGGGGCCTGTCCCAAGTTAAGACTTGACGGTCAATTGCCGCGCCACCGCCGTCACTATTTTTGCCATTGCTGCGGCAACCGGCGTCAGCGGCGGGTCTTTGCGCATGAGCAGCGCGATGGTGATCTCCGGCATGTGATCTGCAATTTTGATTTCCTGCAACAAATCACACGCCGGCGCTGTCGTCAGATAACGCCGCGTGATAATGCCCAGTGCATCGGATTTCGCGAGTACCGATACCAAGACGTTTTGGGAATCGCATTGCACCATCGCGCGTGGAGCCGGAAAATTCGAGGCGGGAAACACGCGGCTGAGCAGACTGGCAAACGGTTCGCTAACCACCCAGGCCGCCTTGCCCAAGCCCGCGATTGAACCCGCCTTGCGCAATGGATGATTCTTGCGACCGACGATAATAAAGTCGTCGCGAAACAGCGGACGGAAAACCAGTGCGGGATCAAGCTTCGCTTGAGCCTTCATCACCATTGCGAAATCCAGCGTTCCATCACGCACCATCGGTACCAATGCGTTTGTATAGCCCTCGACAATGCGCGTGCTTGCCGCTGGAAATTGCTGGCGAAAACGAATGACGGCTTCCGGCGCGATGAGCATTGCGGCAGACGGGCCGACGCCAAACGCCACCGATCCGCCGCCTTCGCCCGCAAGCTGCGCGATTTCTTCTTCCCCCTTCCGCAACTCGGCCTGCGCAGCGCGGGCGCGCGTGTAAAACGCACGTCCCGCGGGTGTCGCCACCACGCCGTGATTGGTGCGCCGTATCAGTTGCGTGTGCAATTCAGCCTCAAGTCCGCGCAGGCTTTTGGTCACTGCGGGCTGCGACAATCCGGTTTTGCGCGCGGCGGCGTGGATGCTGCCTTCCTCGATGACTGCCAGAAAATCCTGAATCTGCCGCAAACGCATGGGATAACTCCTGGTTATCGTGGTTATTACTCTGCAATCTTACCTCGGGCTCGCGAGTCGTGGTCTACTGTGGTCTCTGCCGGAATGAACCCGGCGCAAGCGGAGGTTGAAGATGAAATCCTACAAGAATCGCGCGCACTCGTTATTGCGCACAGGGTTCATCATGGCAATGGCGCTGGCAACACAAGGTGTTGCGCAGGCTGCTACGCTACCCGCTTGGCCGAACAAGCCCCTTCGCATCATCGCTCCGAGCGCGCCGGGGACGCCGCCTGATGTCGTCGCCCGCATTCTGAGCGAACGGCTGGCGACCGCGCTCGGCCAGGCGGTCGTGGTCGAGAATCGTCCAGGCGCTGGTTTCACGATCGGCTTGCAAATAGTCGCGAAGGCAACGCCTGACGGCTACACCATGGGTGTGATAGCCATGCCTGCGATCATTGCACCCTCCCTGCTACGCAGCATGCCATATGACACGGCTGCGGACCTGGTCCCGGTATCCCAGGTGCTATGGAACGCCAATATTCTAGTTGTGCGGGCGTCGTCTTCGTTGAAATCAGTTCAAGAGTTGGTCGTGTTAGCGAAAACTAAACCGGCCCACCTTACCTTTGCGTCTGGTGGAATCGGCACGCCCGCTCATATGGCAGGTGAATTATTAAGGCTGCACGCTGGTGTTGACATCCGTCACGTGCCGTTCAAAGGCGCCCCGGCAGGTGTGACGGCAGTCGTTGGCGAGCAGATCGACCTGATGTTCGCCGCTATCCCGGCGATTGCACCACACATTATGTCGGGAAGACTCCGCGCGCTTGCAACACCCGCGCCGCAACGCATAACTGCCTACCCGGACGTGCCGACCATGGCCGAGAAGGGTTTTCCGGGTTTCGATTTCCGCGATTGGCAGGGTATCGTGGCCCCTGCTGGAACGCCGAAAAAAGTCATCGCGCGGATGGCCAAAGAAATCGCGAGAATCGTCGCAGCGCCTGAAGTCAAGGAACGGTTCGTCGCTATCGGGATGGAAGCTGCAAGCGACCTCGGACCCGCACAATTCGGCACGCTGCTCCGCTCGGAGCAGGCGAAGTGGGCGAAAGTCGTGCGCGATGCGGGCATACGCGCGGACTGAACGCAATGGCATCAGTACGCAACATCCTGTTCATCATGTGCGACCAGTTACGCGCGGCTTAGTTGTCCTGCTATGGGCCCCCGCTTCACGCGCGCTTACGTGCAATGTTCAGTGATACCGGGTAAAGTTTTTCCCATAACGGCACTTTCAGCGTTCAGCGGCCAATTGCCAACTGCCGCGCGGCCGTGGTTATCGCTTTCGCCAATGCCGCGGCGGGCTTGGTGAGCTTGGAACCGGTGCGCGTAAATAGTCCTGCCGCGGACGATGGCAAGGCTTCGGCGACGGGTATCGACACTAGCGAATCGCGCGCGAAGGGCTCGGCGAGCATCCACTTCGAGATGATGGCCAACATGTTGGTCTTGGCGAGCAGCGCCACGAGAATATTGTAGGACTCGCATTCAATCACTTGATTCGGGGCCGGCAGACCCAGCGGCGAAAATAAGCGGTCAACCCCTCTCCCCAAGGCATTGACCGGCTGCATCGTTAGCCAGTCGGCGTTGGCGAGTTGGGCGAGCGCGCGCGCGTCGCGCAATGGATGTTTCTTGCGCGCGACAATGACCCAATCGTGGCGGAACAAGGGAACATACGCATACGCCGGATCGAGTTTGCCGGCAGGCCGCGGACCGATTGCGAAATCCAGCGTTGCATTCCGAACCAGCGGAAAAAGCGTTGATGGAAATCCTTCCTGTATGCGAATGCGAGTGAGCGGGTACTGCTGGCGGAAATTGGCAATCGCTTCGGGCACAACCAATATTCCCGCCGCGACGCCCGTGCCAAACGCCACCGAGCCTGCGCCGGTGTCGGCAAGTTGCGCGATTTCCTCCTGAGCTTTGCGCAACTCGCTATTTGCCAAGCGTGCCCGGGCGTAGAGCGCACGCCCTGCCTCCGTGGGCACGACACCCTGATTGGTGCGACGTACCAGTTGCGCGTCCAATTCGGCCTCCAGCCCGCGCAGGCTTTTGGTTACCGCGGGCTGAGACAATTCAAGCTTGCGCGCGGCGGCATGGATGCTGCCTTCTTCAATGATGGCCAGAAAATCCTGAAGCTGTCGCAGGCGCAAGGGATACCTCCTGGTTATCATGGTTACTGATTTGCCATCTTACCTTGGGGTCGCAAGGCGTGGTCTACTGTGATCTTTGCCGGAATGATGCCGGCTAACCGAAGGTGGGATATGAACTCCAACAAGTATCGCTCGCCGCGGGCTGTACGCACTTGGGCAATCATGGCAATCGCTCTGGGAATTTCTGGGGCGGCGCAGGCTGCCACGCCCTCAGTTGCTGCCTCCGCCTGGCCAAGTAAACCGATACGCATCATTGTGTCTACTACGCCCGGTTCGCCACCGGACGTCGTGGGGCGCCTCCTGGGCGAACGTCTGGCTGCCGCCCTCGGACAGCCGGTGGTGGTTGAAAATCGTCCGGGGGCGATTGGATCGATAGGCCTTAACGTCGTGGCCAAGGCCACGCCTGACGGCTATACCTTCGGTTTTATTTCACTGGGCTACCTGCTCGCACCCACCCTGTTGCCCCATGTTCCCTTTGACATGGTTGCCGACCTAGCGCCGGTGATCCAGACCAATTGGGAGTCTCAGTTGCTGGTCGTGCGTGCGTCGTCTCCCTGGAAGTCGGTTAAGGATATTGTCGCTCACGCTAAATCACAGCCGGATCGGATGACATTCGCCTCCGGCGGCAATGCCACGCCCGCGCACCTGACGGGTGAGTTTTTCAAACGGCAAACTGGCATTAGCATCCGGCACGTGCCGTTCAAGGGTGCGCCGGCGGGCGTGACGGCTGTCGTTGGCGAACAGGTGGATTTGATGTTTGCCGCGACGCCGGCGGCCGGACCGCATATCCAGTCCGGGAGGCTGCGCGCGCTGGCTACACCTGCGCCGCGCCGAGTGCCGGCATTTCCCGATGTGCCCACCATGGTCGAGCTCGGTTATGCGGGTGTCGAGATACGCTCGTGGCACGGACTGGTCGCGCCAAGCGCAACGCCGAAGGCCATTATTGCGAGAATGGCAGGCGAGATCGCAAAGATCACGGAATCGCCTGACATCAAAGCGCGATTTGTGACGCTGGGGATGGAGGCCGCGGCAGAAGGAGGGAGTGATGTGTTTGGGAAATTCCTCCGCTCGGAATTCGCGCGCTGGTCGAAAGTGGCGCGCGACGCCGGCATACGCGCGGAGTGAACATCATGGCATCAACACGCAACATCCTGTTCATCATGTGCGATCAGTTGCGCGCGGATTATTTGTCGTGCTACGGGCATCCGCGCCTTGCCACACCCCACATCGACCGGCTGGCGGCGATGGGCACGCGCTTCACGCGCGCCTACGTGCAAGGCTCGGTGTGCGGGCCGTCGCGCATGTCGTACTACACCGGACGCTATGTGATGAGCCACGGCGCCACCTGGAATTTCGTGCCCCTGCCGGTGGGCGAACGCACGCTGGGCGACTATCTGAGAACAGCGGGGTTACGCACGGCTGTCGTGGGCAAGACGCACGCCGCCATTGACGGCGAGGGCATCGCGAGATTGTCGCTCAGCCCGAATACCGGCACGGGACTGTTGCTTGCCGAAGCCGGGTTCGAGCCGTATGCACGTCACGATGGCATCGTTCCTGACAGCGCGGTAGGAAAGCGTGGCGACGTTTACAATAGTTATTTAAAAACAAAAGGTTACGAAGGAGTCAACCCGTGGCACTACTACGCTAACGCGGGTACCGAACCCGATGGCGGCATCGCCAGCGGCTGGAACATGCGCAATGCGAAATTGGCGGCGCGTGTCGCCGAAGCGGATTCGGAAACCGCGTGGACCACCAACCGCGCCATGGATTTCATCCGCGAACAGGGTGAGCAGCCCTGGTGCCTGCATCTCTCGTATATCAAGCCGCACTGGCCGTACATCGCCCCGGCGCCGTATCACGCGATGTTTGGCGCGGACGATTGCGTGGCGCCGGTGCGCGCCGATCACGAGCGCGAGGACGCGCATCCGGTGTATCGCGCGTTTCGCCAACATGCTGAAGGCGAAGCATTTTCGCGTGACGAGGTGCGGCGCACGGTGATTCCCGCTTACATGGGGCTGGTGAAGCAGATCGATGACCACATCGGGCGCTTGCTCGCGTTTCTTGAGGAAGCCGGACGCATGGACGACACGATGATCGTTTTCACCAGCGACCACGGCGATTATCTGGGCGATCACTGGCTGGGTGAAAAGGAAATGATGTTCGAGCAAGGCGTGCGTGTACCGCTGATTGTTGTTGATCCATCGGCGCAGGCGGCGCGTGGCGTGGTAACGGATGCGCTGGTGGCGGCTATCGATCTGGTGCCCACATTTCTCGATGCGCTCGGGCAGGCCATTCCCGATCACATCATCGAGGGCCGGTCGCTATTGCCCTTGCTGCATGGCGGCGCCGCGCCCGCGCGCGATGCGGTGTTTTGCGAGCTTGATTATGCGTTCTATGGCGCGCGGCATGCGCTGGGCCTGGGCGCGGACAATGCACGTGCGGTGATGGTACGCACACAAGACTGGAAGCTCATTCATTACGACGGCTTTCCGCCGCAACTGTTCGATATGGTGAACGACCCGCACGAACTCAATGATCGCGGTGCGGATGCGGGGTTCGCTGTGGCGCGGCGCGAGCTCTACGATTTGCTGTTCACGTGGATGCGACAACGTCGCAACCGGATTACGGTGCGCAACGCGCAAGTCGTGGGTCGCAGCAAGCCCAATCCCGCGATCGGCGTCATTATCGGGCAGTGGTAACGCGCGCCCCGGCGTTCGCAAGGGCGCGCGTCCCAGTTCCCCGCGGATAAGTGGTTTTGCCGTCTCCGGAACCGCGCTTATACTGATCTCGTTTCCACTCCGGGAGGCGCACTCATGAACATCGAAACCATCGCCGTACACGGCGGCTACTCGCCCGACCCCACCACCAAGGCGGTCGCGGTACCGATTTACCAAACGACGTCGTATGCGTTCGACAGCACGCAGCATGGCGCCGACCTGTTCGATCTGAAGGTGCAGGGCAACATCTACACCCGCATCATGAACCCGACCACCGACGTGCTGGAAAAGCGACTCGCGGCGTTGGAAGGCGGCATCGGCGCGCTCGGGCTGGCTTCTGGCATGGCGGCGATTACGTATGCGGTCATGACCATCGCCGAAGCGGGCGACAACATTGTCACCTCCAGTGCTCTATACGGCGGCACCTACAACCTGTTCGCGCACACGCTGCCGCAGTACGGCATTGAAGTGCGTTTTGCCGATTACCGTGACCCGCAGGCGTGGGCGCGACTGATCGACGGCAAGACCAAGGCGGTGTTTTGCGAAACGGTGGGCAATCCCCTGGGCAACGTGGTCGATTTCGGCGCGCTTGCCAACATCGCGCACGAGCGCGGCGTGCCCCTCATCGTCGACAACACCGTGCCCACGCCGTATCTGTGCCGCCCCTTCGAGCACGGCGCGGATATCGTGGTGCATTCGCTGACCAAATATCTCGGCGGCCACGGCAACTCCATCGGCGGCGCGATAGTCGATTCGGGCAATTTCCCGTGGGCCGAGCACAAGCAAAAATTCAAGCGCCTGAACGAACCGGATGTGTCGTATCACGGCGTGGTGTACACCGAAGCGCTGGGCGCGGCGGCGTTTATCGGACGCGCGCGCGTGGTGCCGCTGCGCAACATGGGCGCAGCATTGTCGCCGTTCAATGCGTTCCTCATCTTGCAAGGCATCGAAACACTGGCAGTGCGCATGGATCGCATCTGCGACAACACGCTGGCGGTGGCGAAATATTTGCAAGGCCACAAGAAGGTGAGCTGGGTGCGCTACGCCGGCCTGCCGGATCATGCGGATAAAC
>VFLF01000372.1 GCA_009885185.1 Nitrosomonadales bacterium
CAGTTCTTTGCGCGCGAACGCCGCGACGGAATCGCGAAACGCGCGCTGATCTTCGGTTAAATTAAAATCCATGGTGATTGGGAAAGTGAAAGTGGATTGATAACGCTACGTTTCGCCGGAACGGCACGTTTCAGAGGCCGTATTTTAGACCATCACTACAGCTTAAAGCCGGGGGATTGCACTTCGCTTTCGGCTGTAACAAACTGGCGCGGATAAGCGCACCTACCGGAAAGGAATCAGGGATCGCAATGCGAACGATCAAACTTCTCATTATCATCATGATGGCGCTACTGCCGGCGGCGGGCGCCGTGCATGCCCAGCAGGCTTATCCTAACCGCCCCATTCGCCTGTTGGTGCCCTTCCCGCCCGGCGGGTTGGCCGATGTGGTGGCGCGCCTGATGGCGCAGAAACTCGGCGAGTCGCTCAAACAGACACTGGTGGTGGACAATCGCTCGGGCGGCGGCGGCGCTGTCGGTGTCGAAACCGCCATCCGGGCAAATCCCGACGGCTACACCATGATTATGATCACCGCGAGCTACACCTCGAACGCGGCGATGTATCAACAGACGTTTGATCCGGTCAATGACGTGACACCAGTGATACTGGTCGGCGAAAGCGGCAATGTCGGCGTGGTGCATCCCTCCGGCCCTGTTGCGAGCCTCAAGGAGTTGATCGCATTCGACAAGGCAAATTCCGGCAAACTGCTCTATGGCTCCAGCGGCAACGGCAGCAGCCCGCATCTGGCGACTGAATTGTTTAACCAAATGGCCGGCACACGGCTCACGCACGTGCCATACAAAGGCACGCCCGCCGCGCTGAATGATCTTCTCGGCGGGCAAATACAATTTCTTATCGGCTCGTTGCCGGCGCTGATTCCGCAGATCAAGGCCAACCGTCTGCGCGGCCTGGGTGTGACCACCGCCAAACGTTCCAGCGTCATACCCGATGTACCCGCAATCGCCGAAACCCTGCCGGGTTATGAAGCTGCTAATTGGGGCGCGGTGTGGGGGCCGAAGGGATTGCCCGCCGCCATCGTTGCGCGCTGGAACAGCGAAATCAATCGCATACTGCAAATGCCCGATGTCAAAGAGCGCATGGCCGCCGCCGGCATGGACCCATCGGGCGGCACGCCGGAACGATTGCGCGAGCTGGTCAAACGCGACGTGGCAAAGTGGCAGCAGGTAGTCAAGGTTGGCAATATCAAGGCAGGAAACTAATGCCCCCCACATGCTGCCAAAAATAAAATTCGTCATGCAGCCATCCCGGTGGATCATGGTCGTCACAGCCATGTTGCTGGGATTTGGCGCTGCGCACGCCCAGCAACCCTACCCCGCCAAGCCCATCCGCGTAATCGTGCCCTTCCCACCCGGCGGGCAAACCGACATCGTGGCGCGCGTGCTGGCGCCCCGGCTTACCGAGGCTTTCAAACAATCCATCGTGCTCGACAATCGCGCAGGGAGCGGCGGCGCCATGGGTACCGAGACCGTGGTACGCGCAACGCCCGACGGCTACACGCTGCTGATCGTGGCCGCCGGTTACGCCACCAACGCGGCGCTGCTCAAGTTGCCGTACGATCCGGTGAACGATGTGTCGCCGATTGCACTGGTGGGCGAATCGGGTTTTATGATTGTCAGCCACCCGGCGCTCGCCATCGCCAACACACGGGAACTCATCGCCTACGATAAAGCCAGTCCCGGCAAACTCAATTTCGGCACCGGCGGCACCGGCACCAGCACGCACTTCGCCGCCGAGTTGTTCAATCAGATGGCCGGCACGCGCATGACGCACGTGCCATACAAGGGTGCCGGCCCCGCGTTGATCGATGTGCTGGGCGGGCAAATACAGCTTAACTTTGGCGCGATGCCGACGATGGCGCCGCAGGTGAAATCCAACCGGCTGCGCGGCATCGCCGTCACCACCGCCAAACGCTCCAGCGCCGTGCCCGATATCCCCACCGTAGCGGAAACCGTGCCCGGCTATGAAGCCGTGGGCTGGGTGGCGGTGTTTGGCCCGAAGGCGCTGCCGAAGGAAATCGTCGCGCGCTGGAACAGCGAAATCAATCGCGTCCTGCAACGGCCCGACGTCAAGGAACGCCTCGCGGGCGACGGCATGGACCCGGTGGGCGGCACGCCCGACAGCCTTCGCGCTCTGCTCAAGCGTGACGTGGCCAAGTGGCAGGCCGTGGTGAGGTTTGCCGGGATCAAACCGGGTAGCTGATATGCTTGTTGACGACGAATCCCTGTTTAATGGAGAGCAATAGGATGAACGCCTTGCAACGCAACCTCCTGTCAGGCGCACTACTCGCCGTGCTGCCCGCCGCCGCGCATGCGCAAAGCGCCGTCTACCCCTCCAAGCCGGTGCGGCTGATCGTCGCCTTCTCACCTGGCGGTTTAATCGACACCACCGGGCGCCTGGTGGGGCA
>VFLF01000232.1 GCA_009885185.1 Nitrosomonadales bacterium
GCCCGTCACGCGGCTCATCGTTACCTTGGCTACATCCACATGTGGATCTTCGAAGACGACTTTCTCCCACCGGAGTTTCGGGTGTGCGGCAACCAGCGCGATACGATCGCGGCCACGATTGGACAACGCCCATACGATTGTTCCGTCCGCGCTTGTCCCCAGCACGCTAAAGGTTTCATCGGGGTTCTTTAATAATTCAGGCTGCCGCGCCGTGCGCGGCATAGTGCGCGCTTCTACTGGGCGCTGCGCCTCACGCGATAGTTGCCAGCCTTTGAAGCTACCGTCGCGCGCGGTAACTGGCTTCACACCGTCACCCGGATTCCTGGCGACCAGCGTTTCCTTGCGTGTGTTTAGGTCGATACTGTAGAGGTCAAATACTTTGCTGTCACGTCGGTTGTGATACACGAGCAACCGCCCCGGATCGGCCACGGACATTTGATGAATGCCGGCCCGAACTCCTGGGTAGGGCGTCAAATCCACCGCTGTTGCGTTTGGGTCGTCGGTATCGAGCATGTAAACATGCGTATTTTCACCGCCCGATTTGTCGGTACCGGTGGACACTAGCCAGCGGCCGTCAGGTGTCCATTGGAAGCTACCGGTCAGGACGCGATACCGGAGAACCTCGCCGGTATCAATTTTGCGCACGAACAATGCGTTGCGCAAATGAGAAGGCCCTATCCACGCCAGCTTCCGGCCATCCGGAGAGAGCTGATAGCCGCGTTGCCCATCGGAGCGATAGGCGAAGCGGTGCGCCTGTATAAGCGCTGGCAACTGAGCATCCTTAAGCGCCGGGTGTTCGGCGGATGCGGTGCAACCTGCCAGTGCAGTGAACACGAACACTTGGGCTAGCACGGGGAACAAGAAGCAGCGACCAAACCTTAGTCGTCTTGGCGTTGACAGCAACTGTTTTACTCCGCGTAGCAAAGACGGGACAGCAGGTCTGTCATTTGATCTTCGATTCATTCACCCATCACCTTTCATCACCAGCGCCCGCTGATACAACTCGTTGCGGCTGCCGCCAGTAATTTTAACCGCCAGCGCCACGGCTTGTTTCAGCGGCAATTCATCCAGCAGCGCCTTGAGCGTTTTTTCGACATCGACTGCCTCGGTGACGGAAGACGCCGCCGCGCCTTCGACCACCAGCACGAATTCTCCCTTGGCGCGATGCTCGTTCGCCGCCAGCCATGCGGGTGCCTCGCCGAGATTGCAAACGTGAGTTTCCTCGAACAGTTTGGTGAGTTCACGCGCGAACAAGATGCGTCGCTCCGGCCCAAACGTTGGTGCCATATCCGCCACGCTTTCGGCGACGCGATGCGGTGCTTCGTAGAACACCAGTGAATACGGCAACGCCGTCAGCACCGCTAACGCCGTGCGGCGCGCACCGGAACGCGCGGGCAAAAATCCATAAAACAAAAAATGCGGCGAAAGAAATCCGCTCACCGACACTGCGGCAGCAGCCGCATTCGCGCCGGGTATCGGGCTCACCGCATAGCCCGCCTCGCGCGCCAGCCCCACCAGCCGCGCACCGGGGTCAGAGATCGCCGGCGTGCCCGCGTCGCTCACCAACGCCACGTTTTGTCCGCCGGCAAGAATATCCAGCACATCGCGCGCGGCGCGTTCTTCGTTGTGTTCGTGCAGTGCGATCAGTCGCGCCGAGATGCCGCGATGATCCAGCAGGTGACGCGTGACACGCGTGTCTTCGGCGGCAATCGCGCTGACGCTGCCCAGCACCTCGACGGCGCGCGCGCTGATATCGGCCAAATTTCCTATGGGTGTAGCAACTACATATAATGTCGCATGCGCCACACGCCGAGACGAATCATTAACATTGTTACCGGGAGCATTCATGTGCGGGCGCGCTTCTACTTGCGATTGCGGTGGCTGATCGCTCTACTATACGGCGGCCTGTGTGCGATAGCCAGCTTGCCTGCCCACACGCAATCCACAGTGCCGGGCGTAGCCGCAGTGGACGCGCCGCACATCGCGCTGTTGCTGCCGGTGGATTCCAGCACTTTCCGCCGCCACGCCGAGGCGTTGCGCGACGGTTTTCTGGCGGCCTCCAAGGGCGAGAACAAATCATCGCTGCTGATTCGCGTCTACGCCGTGGGCGATGATCCGAAGCAGGCCACTGCGATATATCGACAGGCCACGCAAACCGGTGCGCGGCTGGTGGTTGGCCCGTTGATACGCTCGGCGGTCACGGCAATTGCCGCCGGCGAGGTCGGCGTACCCACGCTGGCGCTCAATGCGCCCGAAGGCAATGTGCCGAATCGTCCCAACCTGCATGTGCTGAGCCTGCAAATCGAAACCGAAGCACAGCAGGTCGCGCGGCTTGCCTACCGCGAAGGACGCCGCGCGGCCTTTATTGTCGGCGGCGACAGTCCTCTGCTGAAAAGGCTGCAACAGGCTTTTTCCGGCGAGTTCGTGAAACTCGGCGGCAAGATCATCGCGGACTTTTCCTACAACAACAGTCCCGCCGAACTCACGCGGTTAAAGCAAGCGGTGGAGTTGCGGGTGGCTGACATGACGTTTCTCGCGCTTGACGCGCGGCAGGCACGCACCGTGCGACCTTACCTTGATCCGCTTGCGGTGTACGCGTCCTCGCAAATTTACTCCGGCGAGGGCGGCGCGGCGGCGGCCATCGAGCTCGCGGGCGTGACGTTTGTGGATATGCCGTGGCTGCTGCAACGCGACCATCCGGCGGTGATGGTGTATCCGCGTCAGGATTTTAAAGGTGAAGCCGATCTCGATCGGCTCTATGCGCTGGGCATCGACGCCTGGCGCATCGGGCAAGCGCTGCTGGCCAAACAAGCTGACCTCGCGCTGGATGGCGTCACCGGCAAACTCACGCCGGGCAAAGACCGCACGTTCCTGCGCGAGCTGGTCAGCACGCGTATCGGCTCGAACCAACCGCCCGCTTCCGCGGGACCAGTGCCGCCGCAACCCGCCGCTCCGGCCCCGGCGCCGTCCAAACCCGCGCCACCCAAGCCGTGAACGACCGCGGCAAGGACGCCGAAGCGCGCGCGGCAAAGTTTCTCGAAAGCCGGGGCTTGCAGATCGTCGAGCGCAACTATCGCGGACGTTATGGCGAAATCGATTTGATCGCCAAGGATGGCGCAACGCTGGTGTTTGTCGAAGTGCGCTCGCGCACCAGCAATGCCTTTGGCGGCGCAGCGGCCAGCATCACCGCGGCCAAGCGTGAAAAACTCACGCGCACGGCCTTGCAGTACCTGGCCAAATTGGGCCGCACGCCCCAGTGCCGGTTTGACGCCGTGCTGCTGGGCGGCGATAGCGGGCCGGTCGAATGGATCCGCGACGCCTTCAGTACGTAAGGCACGCCAGTCCTCCCTTGCACGGATAGCTGTACAAAAGTCGCATACCGGCGCAAAATAGCGGGATGGACTTGGTCAGCCGCATCGGCGAAATATTCTCGGAAAGCGCGCACCTCAAGCTGGAGTGCATGGACGCGCTCGCCGGGCCGATCGCCACTGCCGCGCAGTTGATGGTCGATTGCCTCAAGGCCGACGGCAAGATACTCGCCTGCGGCAACGGCGGCTCGGCGGCTGATGCGCAGCATTTCGCGGCGGAGCTGCTCAACCGTTTTGAAAAAGAACGCCCGGGCCTTGCCGGTCTCGCGCTCACCACGGATAGTTCCACGCTCACCTCCATCGCCAACGATTACGCGTTCGAGCAGATTTTCTCCAAGCAGGTGCGCGCGCTGGGTCGCGCCGGCGATGTGCTGCTGGCGATTTCAACCAGCGGTAACTCAAAAAATGTGATCGAGGCGATCCACGCCGCGCACGAAGGTTCGCTCACCGTGGTCGCGCTCACCGGACGCAACGGCGGCGCGATCGGGGAACTCATGACCGCAAAAGACGTCCATATCTGTGTTCCGGCGCAAAACACGGCGCGCATACAGGAAGTGCATCTGCTGACGCTGCACTGTTTGTGCGACGCCATCGACTGTCTTTTATTGGGGGTAGATTAATGCGAAACATCATCGGATTGCTGATCGTGGCGGCGTTACCATTTTTGGGCGGCTGTATTGCCGCCGTGGGCGGAGCGGCCGTGGGCGGCGTGCTGGCGGCGGAAGACCGCCGCACCCTCGGCACCATGACCGAAGATCAAGGCATCGAGCTCAAGGCATCCAGCCGGCTGGATGACCGGCTGCGTTCGGCCCATATCAATGTCACCAGTTACAACCGGGTGCTACTGCTGTCCGGCGAGGTGCCCAACGCCACCGCGCGCCAAGAGGCCGAGAAGATCGCGCGCGCCGTTGAAAACGTGCGCGGCGTACACAACGAGCTGCTGGTCGCCGGCAACAGTTCGCTCACGGTGCGCTCCAATGATTCATTCATCACCTCCAAGGTCAAGGCGCGATTCGTCGACGCGCAGAAATTCAATCCCGTGCATGTCAAGGTGGTGACCGAAAACAGCGTGGTGTTTCTGCTGGGCTTGGTCAGGCGCGCCGAAGCCGATGCCGCCACCGACGTGGCGCGCACCACCGGCGGCGTGCACAAGGTCGTGCGCCTGTTTGAATTTCTTGACTGAGCGCGGCGCGCTCCCGTTCAGTGGATTTTCCGCCCCCCGCCTTTGAGAAAAAAATAGTCGATCCGACGGCGGCCAGTGCGTTAACCGCCGCCGTGCAAAAACTGCCGCGCCCGCTGGTGTTCACCAACGGCGTGTTCGACGTGCTGCATCGCGGCCACGTCACCTATCTCGCGCAGGCGCGCGCGCAGGGCGCAAGCCTGATCGTGGCGCTGAACAGTGATGCCTCAACGCGCCGCCTGGGCAAGGGCGATGACCGTCCGATCAATGCACTGCCGGACCGCGCCGCGGTGATCGCGTCGCTTGAAGCGGTAAGCGCGGTGACCTGGTTCGAGGACGACACGCCGCTGGCGCTGATACGCCTGCTGCGTCCGGACGTTTTAATCAAAGGTGGCGACTGGAAGGCCGACGATATCGTCGGCGCCGACGACGTGCGCGCAGCGGGCGGCAAGGTGTATTCGATTCCGTTTCTGCATCAGAAATCGACCACCGCGCTGCTGGCAGCGATACGGGAAAAATAAAAATTGTTTAAAAACAAATACTTAATATCATATTAACCACAGATAAACACAGATAGATTCAAGGAAAAAACAAAATTCACGCAGTGCGCATGACCATGGTTTCTGACATGGCAGACGGAATGGATTTTGACGTTATCTGTGTTTATCTGTGTTCATCCGTGGTTAAAAAGCGTTTGAACTTCAATCTCGTATCGTCACCCGGCAGGGCAAGGCACCGCCCGCACTTCGCTTGCGGGCAGTGTTGCGCGCATCGCCGCCAGTTTCGCCACCGTTGCCTCGCTCGGCTCGCGGATAAAGAACACCACTTCCTTCAGAAACTTGTCGCGCTTTTCGGCGACCGCATCGGGCACGCCTTTTTTTTGCAGTGATCTGAGAAACGCCTGCGCGGCTTCGTCGGTGCGAAAGAGGCCCAGCGAAATCGCGTGGCGCCGCAGGTTCTGATCCTGCACCACGGAATAGTCGGTGACGCCGAACTCTTTCAACGCCTTGCCGGCCTTTTCCGCTTCGGCGCGTGATTTGAGCGGC
>VFLF01000910.1 GCA_009885185.1 Nitrosomonadales bacterium
GAATCAACGAGTACTGCTTGGGCTAAAGGGCCGGTTACTACGCGGCTAACCGTACGCGACGGGTCGCCAAAGATGGCCCAACATAGAGCAAGTACTGCGGCACATAGAGAGCCGGTGATGCCGTACTATGTTTACTCGCCGCCTTACTCAAAATCATTTACACCGCCGGCAGCAGCGGTTGAACTTCGAACTCGTGAACGCGAACTGCGCAGCGAAGGCACACCCAGCGCAGAGGCGGCACGTAATTCCGTTCTTTGCGTTTCCACCCGCGGCGCAAAACTGATCTACGCCAGCCATTGAGAACGTGTATGCGCGTTTTCGCAAGATCATTCAGACACGCGTTCACTTACCCTCAGACGAGGCTGCCTCGAAGCTCATCTACCTGGCGCTACGCAATATCACCGCCGACTGGAGCCGTGCTGCGCAAAATTGGAAGGAGGTGATGAACAGCCCCACATCCTCACCAAGGAGCGCTTCATACAACCGCTCGTTTAGTGTGTTTTTTGACTGCGTTTATTCAACTGCCTTACACAGAGATTCTGACATTCTGCCCTCCCCCCGCACACGATCCGCAAGAGCCCAAAGATACTTATCGCGCCCCCTTCCCCCACAATACGACTTCTATAGTAGCAATGAGGATCACAATATCAAGAAAAAGCGTGTGATTCTTTAAATAATAAAGGTCATACTGCAGTTTTTCGGTGGTGTCATCAAGCGATGCGCCGTAGCTGTAGCTCACTTGAGCCCAACCCGTGATACCCGGCTTGACAGTATGGCGCAAAGCGTAATACGGAATCTGATTCACCAGTTTGTCCACGAAATATGGCCGCTCCGGGCGAGGACCGACAAAGCTCATCTCCCCCTTGAAAACATTAATGATCTGAGGTAATTCGTCAATACGCAACTTGCGTATGATGCGTCCCACCCTTGTTGCGCGGTCGTCGTTTGTCGTGGCCCAACGCGGTGTACCGTCCCGCTCGGCACCATTGTTCATACTACGAAATTTATATATCGAGAAAAGACGTCCATCTTGACCGACCCGCTCCTGCCGGTAGAGTATAGGAAACCCGCTCTCCACGACAATACAAATTGCCGCGATGAGCATGATAGGGAGCGTGAGCAGCAGTAGCGCTGCGCTCATACTCAGATCGAATAGACGCTTCATGCCCCGCCTTAACGCCCCCTGACGGAAGCCTTCGCCGAGCATCATCCAACTCGGGCTGATCGATTCCAATGCCACCTGCCTATACTCGCGTTCGAAGAAAGTGGCCAACTCTATGACACTCACCCCCTGCGCTCGGCATTCCAGCAAGTCCCGTACCGGCAGCGCGCCCCGTCGATCCCTCACTGCAATGACAATTTGGTTTACCCTGTGTTTCTTCACTATTGACGACAATGACTCACCGGGAGCTACAGACAGTACTTTTAGCGCAGGAACTTGGTGACCAGCAGATGCTGGAAACGGGACATAACCGACCATAAAGTGCTTGCGACTATGTTGCGCAACATCTGCGAGCCTTACAACCCTAGATCCGGTGCCCAGAACCAGTACGCGTGGCTTAAAAGCAGCCACCCGGTCCCATTTGAAAAACAGTAACCGGACGAGAGCGATACCTCCAAAAGCCGCACTCACCATGACTATTACACCGTCCGGTCCAAAATGAAGTGAAGGCATCGCATACACAATCAAGAGAATTATTACAAGACTACACGGTATAGCAAAGGCCATGCGCAATTGTACAAGTCGCATGTTCTGCCAAAGGGTTATGTCGTAAAGCCCCATGACCTTCATAACAATAAGCATGCCAAGCACAAATGTAGTCGCGGTCACGGCAGATGCCCCGGAACCAGCAAGCATCGAACCCCCCGAATCAGCAAATGCTGATCCAGACAAGTTAAAGGCAAGGCCTAAGTAAAATGACGACATCAAAACCAACGCCTCCAATCCAGCTAGAAGCATAAATTTTTGATGGACATAGTGACTAAAGATACGAACCATTAAATATCGCTCTTACTTAAAGAAGCGTGTGGATAAAGACTCGAAACATAAAGTGCCAGCCATCATCTGCTTGCGATACGTTTCAAGGTACGCTCAACGCGATGGAGCAAGGTAAAACTATCGTACTAGGAACTATTGCCCAAACCATGAACACCTCATCGCCGACTTGTGCATGACACGCTACTCCGTAAGCGCGAAGGTCCCTGCCGCGACCAATTACGTTATTAACCTCGCGTACCACTGCAATTTTTTCCAATACTGTCATGACGATTTTAACTAACTGCATCGAATGAAAAAGCCAGTTTGATTCGTAAGTTTACGAACCTACCACCACCTTGTGAAAATTTAGTTACATCCTGCGCTTATTTGGGTTGGCATGCTACGTACTAAGGTATCGATACCTAAGTATCGAATGTGCATTTGGTCACATTCCACGGTAAAACGGCTCCCTTTCCTGATTTTCCGAACCAAATTTAACCCTGTCGCAATACTTCCGGAAACAGGATTTTCTTCTTGAACATCAAGTATTACCTTAGA
>VFLF01000311.1 GCA_009885185.1 Nitrosomonadales bacterium
GAGGCGGTCTACTCGTACCCGTACCAGAACCATGTGTGCATGGAGCCGATGAACGCCACGGCGCGTTACACCGCCGACAAGTGCGAAGTGTGGGTGCCCACGCAAAACGGCGAGGCTGCTTTCGCGGCGACACTCGCCGCATCGGGATTGCCCGCCGACAAGTGCGAGGTGTACAAAATTCACCTCGGCGGCGGTTTCGGGCGTCGCGGCGCGTTTCACGATTATGTGACGCAAGCCGTGCGCATCGCCAAAGAGATGCCCGGCGTGCCGGTGAAGCTGTTGTGGTCGCGCGAGGAAGACATGCGGCAAGGGCGCTTCCATCCGATTACCCAGTGCAAGCTGGTGGGCGGGCTGGATGCGAACAATAATTTGACGGGCATGCATATGCGCATTTCCGGGCAGTCGATATTGACGGCGGTGCGTCCGGAGGCGCTGGTCAAGGGCATGGACCCCGCGGTGTTTCAGGGGCTGGCGCGCGGCGGCGAGTTCGAGTTCGGCTACAAGGGCATACCCAACTTCCTGATCGATCACGCGATGCGCAACCCGCATGTGCCGCCGGGATTCTGGCGCGGCGTGAATATCAACCAGAACGCGATCTACGCCGAGTGTTTCATGGACGAACTCGCGGCGGCAGCGGGGCAGGATCCGCTGGAATTTCGCCGCAAGCTGATGAAAGACAACCCCAAGCATCTGGCGGTGCTGAATGCCGTGGCCGATCGCGTGGGCTGGGGCAAGCCCGCGCCCAAGGGCGTGTTCCGCGGGCTGGCGCAGATGAAGGCGTTCAACAGCTTTGTCGCGGCTTGCGCAGAGGTGTCGGTGAGCGGCGGCAACAAGGTGAAGGTGCATCGCATCGTGTGCGCCACCGATCCCGGCTACGCGGTCAACCCGGCGCAGATCGAACGGCAGATCGCCGGTTCGTTTGTGTATGGTTTGTCGGCGCTGTTCGATCAGGAATGCACGGTGAAGAACGGCCGTATCGTCGAGGAGAACTTCAATACCTACAACAGCATGAGAATCGCGCAGATGCCGAAGGTGGAATCGATCGTGATGCCGTCGGGCGGTTTCTGGGGCGGCGTGGGCGAACCGACGATCTGCGTGGCGGCACCGGCGGTGTTGAATGCGATGGCGGTGGCGATGGGCGGCAAGCGCTTCCGCACCTTCCCGCTGAAAAATCACGGCATCACGCTGGTGTAATGTCAGTGCTTGCCAACACGCCGGGCGCGTCCTCAGGGTGTGTTGGTAAGTATCTATTTTTAAACAATATTTTATGGTGAATTCGCGCCGACGTTTTCTCTTTGCCACCGGCGGGCTGGCAGCGGCGGCAGCGGTCACGGCAACCACCGCGCCCGCCGCGCGCGCGCAGATGATGCGCACGCCGCTGAACAACATGCCCGAAGCCATTCGCAAGGTGGTGGGCAACGCTACGGTGCGTGCGGGCAAGGTCAAACTCAACGTGCCGCCGCTGGTGGAAAACGGTCATCTGGTGCCGCTGACGGTCAGCGTCGATAGCCCGATGACGGAGCAGGATCACGTCAAGGCCATTCACGTGTTTACCGAGCGCAATCCGCTGCCCGAAATGGTGACGGTGCGACTGGGGCCGCGCGCGGGCCGCGCGCAGGTATCGACGCGCGTGCGCATGGCCGACACGCAAAACGTGGTGGCCATCGCGGAACTGAGCGACGGATCGTTTTGGTCCGACAGCGCACATCTGATCGTCACGCTGGCGGCGTGCCTTGAGGAACTGCCCGCGTGACCACCGCCAACGCGCGCATCGACGTGCCCAAGACCGCAAAGCGCGGCGAGATCATCGACATCAAGACGCTGGTCGCGCATCACATGGAAACCGGTTTTCGCCGCACGCATCTGGGCGCGCCGATTCCGCGCGACATTATCACCACCTTCGTTTGCCTGTATAACGGCGTGGAAGTGTTTCGCGCCGAGCTGCATCCGTCGGTCTCGGCGAATCCGTATATTCAGTTTTCCACGGTAGCCACCGAAAGCGGCACGCTTGAATTCCGCTGGAGCGGCGATAATGGCTTTAATGCGGTACAAACGACATCCATCACTGTGAGTTGAAACCATGAAAAACACGACCTCTTTTACGCTCCTTGTTGCATTGATTTTGGCTGGCCCGGCGGGTGTGGCGCAGGCACAGGCCTGGGCGCCCACCAAAAATGTTGAACTCGTGGTACCCAATCCGCCGGGCGGCAGCAACGACAAAACCGCGCGCACCATTGAGCGCATTCTGCTGGCGAACAAGGTGCTGCCGGTGTCGCTCACCGTGGTCAACAAATCCGGCGGCGGCGGTAACATCGCCTACACCTATACGCATCAGCACGCGGCCGATCCGCACATACTGGTGGTGTCCGGCCCGCCGATCCTGACCAACCACATCACCGGCTCCGGCAAGCTGCATCATTCTGAATTCACGCCGATTGCCTCGCTGTTTGACGACTACACCGTGTACGCGGTGAATCCCGGCGGGCCGCTCACCAACGGCAAGGAACTGATCGCTCGCCTGCGCAAAGATCCCAAAACAGTGGCCACCGGATTCTCGCCGCTGCTCGGCAGCCACAATCACATTGCCGCCGGCCTGCTGCTGAAAGCCATCGGCGTCGCGCCGCGCGAATTAAAGGCCGTCGCGTTCAAAGGATCAGCGGAAGCGATACCGGCGCTGATGGGCGGACACATCGAGATGGTCACCACGGCGGCGGGCAATGTGGCGGGCCATGTAGCGTCAGGAAAACTGCGCGTAGTGGCCACCAGCGCCAAGCAGCGCTTGCCCGGTGTGCTGGCGAATGTGCCGACGTGGCAGGAGCAGGGCATCAACGTGGTGTTCGGCGCGTGGCGCGCGGTGCTGGCGCCCAAGGGAATCACACCGGCGCAGATTGCTTACTGGGAAGGCGTGCTGCGCAAGGCCACCGACGCGCCGGAGTGGAAGGAAGACCTCGACAAAAATTTCTGGTCAAACGTATTTTTGAACAGCGCGCAGTTCGCCAAGGAGCTCGACAAGGACTACGCGGATATGAAAAGCGTGCTGGTGGATATCGGACTGGCGAAGTAAATCAAGGGCGTGTAATCAAGGGATACGCAAATGACACTGAAAATTGACCGGGTTGAAGTGTTCGGCGTAGCCATGCCGTTGAGCGGTACCTTCAAAAGCGCGGGTATCGCCAAGCAAGCCACCAAGTGCGCGGTGGTGCGCGTGACCGCTTCGGATGGCACGGTGGGTATCAGCAGCATCGAGCCGTCCGCCGCCGCCAAATCACCCGGCACCGCCGCCGAGTTGCTGGTGACGCTGCGCGAGCGCATCTCGCCCGCAATGGTGGGGCTGGACCCAACCAATATCAACCGCCTGATCGAGAAGCTGGACGAACTTGCGCCCACGCAGCCGGGCGCGGGCGCCGCCATGGAAATGGCGTGCGTCGAGTTGGCGGCACGCAGACAGGGGCTGCCGCTGTACGGCTACCTGGGCGGCGCACTGGAAACGGAAGTGCTGTTCAACGGCTGGATCGGCGAACTGCCGCCCGATGCGGCGGCGGCAGATGCGTTGCGCTGGCTCAAGGCAGGGTTTCGCTCGGCAAAAATCAAGGTCGGCAGCGGCGTGGAAGCCGACCGCGACCGCATCGCCGCGGTGCGCGCGGCGGTGGGCAACGCGATGAAGCTGCGCATCGATGCCAATATGCAATACGACGCCGACACCTCGCTGAAGCTCTGCCGCATGGTCAAGCAGTACGACTTGCAGTTGTTCGAGCAGCCCGCGCATCTGCGTGATCTGGACGGGTTGGCGCGCGTGCGCCGCGAGGGCGGCATACCGGTGATGGCCGACGAATCCTGCAGTGATCACAAAAGTCTGATCGCGATCATCAAGGCCGGCGCGGCAGATTTCGTCAAGTTCGGCATCAAGCAGGCCGGCGGCATCACGCGCGCATCGCGCATGCTGGCGACCGCGGAGGCCGCGGGCATCCCGGTGGTGATCGGACACGGCTTTGGGCTTGACCCCAGCACGCTGGCGGAAATCATGCTGGCCGCGTCATCGCGCAACGTGCTGCCCGGGCTCGAATGCGTGGGGCCGTTGAAGGTGACGGATACGGTCACCACCACGCGGCTGGATATTTCCGCCGGGCGAATCGCGTTGCCGGGCGGGCCGGGCTTGGGCGTGACGCTCGACGAGCATAAGCTTGCACAGTACCGCATGAGTACCGCATGAGCTGAGCGCCGGACGCGTTACCGTCTGTCGGAAAATTTGCGCACTCAGTCGGACGAACACGGGTTCAGCCGTCGTCCCGCGCCGCCATTCGGCGCAAAGTGATTGATTCCACTCAAAAAGTCACATTGCACCCTTGAACTCTTGTTTCTCCGCGTGGTCAATGTGCTTGCAGTGAGAGCGACGGAAACCGTGAATTTCTTCCTGTCGGCAAAGGCGAATTCGGCGTACTTTTGTAACGGACATGAAACAAGCGGAACTGACATTACTGGAGCAGATGCACATCACGGCGTTTGAGGTCGAACACCGCAGGGAGTTGCTCGACTTTTCGCCGGATGACGTGCAAGCGCTGCTGGCTTTTCGCGGCGTGGTTCGCGGCGCCATCGACGCCGTGTCCAAAGCGTTTTATGAGCAGCAGGCGAAGATCGACGAGATCGCGCTGGTAATCGGTGATGCCGAGACGCTGCGCTGCTTTCAGATTGCCCAGAAACGCTACGTGCTGCAATTGTTCGAGGGCGCGTACGACATTGAGTACGTCAACAGCCGCTTGCGCCTCGGCCTGATCTTCAAACGCATCGGCATCGATCCCAAACTGTATCTGGCGGCGACCCGCATGCTCAAGGCCATCCTGTTCCGGCTGATGGATGAGTCCTGTCTTGACAAGTCGGTGTGCGCCTGCACGCAGCGCGCGCTCGACAAGCTGCTGTATTTCGATGTGACGCTGGTGTTCGAGACTTACGTGCGCAGCATGGTGAATGAAATCGAACTCGGCAAAGACAAGTTGACGCGCTATGCCCGGTCGCTGGAGCAGCGCGTGGCGGAGCGTACTGCGGAACTCGAACGGCTGTCGCGCGTGGATCCGCTGACAGGGCTGCTCAACCGGCGCATGCTCGCCGAAACCATGCAGCGCGAGATACGCGTCGCCGAACGCAATGGCAAGCCGCTGTCGCTGATCTATTTCGACCTCGATCGTTTCAAGCAGCTCAACGATCAGTTTGGCCATGACAAAGGCGACCAGGTGCTCAAGGGCATCGGCGAAGCATTGCATGAGGTGTCGCGCAATGTCGATCTATGTTTTCGGTTGGGCGGCGATGAATTCTGCGTGATTCTGAATGACTCCACCGAGGATGAGGCGCGCCAGGTCTACTGCGAACGCCTGCGGCGGCTGGTGGCGGAACGCCTGGACGGGCTGACACTCTCCATCGGCATCGCGCAGACCGGCCCGCATGAATATGGCGATCCGGACGATCTGCTCAAACGCGCGGACAAGGCGATGTACGAGGCGAAGCGGCTGGTGCATGCGCAGTTGGATGCGCAACTGAATTCACAAGTGCAGGCGGCCTGAACACAACGCCGCACTTTTCAGCGGGTGCAAAATATCGCATAGAATGTCCAGCATCTTTTCGTCAGTTGGATCGGACATGCGAAGCAAGATTCCATTTGCAGTGATAGCGGCGGCCGGCGCCACGGTGTTGTTTTACGCGGCGGGCGCGGCCCGCGCGCAGCAGGTCAATCCACAATATCCGGTCAAACCCATCCGTGTGATCGTGCCGTTCGGTCCCGGCGGCCCAACGGATTTTCTGGTGCGTACCCTCGGTCAGAAAATCACCGAGTCTTGGGGACAGCAATTGATCGTGGATCACCGCACCGGCGCCAACGGCGTGGTCGGCTCCGAACTCACCGCGCGCGCCGCGCCCGACGGCTACACCCTGGGCGTGGTGACCAATGGCACACATGGCATCAATACCAGCCTGTTTCCCAAACTGCCGTATGACGCGGTGAAGGACTTCGCGCCGATCACGCGCATCGGGCTCGCGCCGTACGTGCTGATCGCGCATCCGTCATTGCCGGCGCGCGGCGTGAAAGCGTTGATTGCACTGGCACGATCACGACCCGGCGAAATCACCTGGTCGTGCGGCGGCAGCCCGTCGCAACTGGCTGCGGAACTGTTCAAAAAATCCGCAGGCATCAACGTCATCGTCGTGCCCTACAAAGGCAATGCACCGGCGGTGACGGCCGCCATCAGCGGCGAAGTGTCACTGTCGTTCGGCAACGTCGCGCAATCCGCACCGCAGATCAAAGCGGGCCGCTTGCGCGCGCTGGGCGTGGGCAGCTTGCAGCGCTCACCCGTGATGCCCGAAGTGCCGACGGTGGCCGAATCCGGCTTGCCCGGATTTGAAGCGGGTGCGTGGTACGGCGTGCTCGCGCCCGCCGCCACCCCGCGCTCGATCGTGCAGCGGCTCAACGCCGAAATCATCAAGGCGCTGGCGGACCCCGA
>VFLF01000764.1 GCA_009885185.1 Nitrosomonadales bacterium
ACACGCAGCCGGAATACGCGATTGCGTATCGCTTCGATATCGTGCTGCGTGGGCGCGATGCGACACCGATGGAAACGAAAGTGAGCAAGAAATGAGCCTCATACCGACTGCCGCACAAACTGTTGGCCCGTTTGTCTCCATTGGTTTTGAAAAATCCACCGTGCCGGATGTCGCGCCTTCGGGCGTGGCGGGAGAGAGGGTCATCATCACCGGCACAATCCTTGACGGGGATGGCGCGCCGGTGACCGATGCCGTGATCGAAACCTGGCAGGCGAATTCACACGGCAAGTACGCGCATCCGGACGACGCGCAGGAAAAGCTGCTCGAAGACAACTTCAAGGGCTTCGGGCGCGTGCTGACGGATGCACACGGCGGCTTTCGCCTGACCACCCTTAAGCCCGGCAAGGTGGCCGGCCCGGGCGGCAAGGGGCAGGCCCCGCACATCGTGGTGGTGATTTTCATGCGCGGTTTGCTCAAGCACTTGATGACGCGGATGTATTTTCCGGATGAGGCGGCGAATGCCGTCGATCCCGTGTTGAACCTTGTGCCGGCGACGCGGCGCGCCACGCTGATTGCTGCGAAGGAGGCGGATGGCACGCTGCAATGGAACGTGCATTTGCAGGGCGCAAACGAAACCGTGTTTTTCGACTACTGAGCCGCTGTGACCGAACAAGATTTTATCGACGACCTCGTTACCGCCAATCACATTCTGTACAACGAAGGTGTGGTCGATGGTTTCGGCCACGTAAGCGTACGCCACCCCACGCGGCCGGACCGGTTTTTGCTATCGCGCAGCATCGCGCCGGACAACGTCACTGCCGAAGACATCATGGAGTTTGATCTCGATGGCAATCCGGTCAATGCCCGCGGGCGCAAGCCGTATCTGGAGCGGTTCATCCACAGTGAGGTTTATCGTGTGCGCGCCGACGTGCAATCGGTGGTGCATAACCATTCGCCGGCGGTAATTCCGTTTGGCGTAACCAATACCCGGTTGCGGCCGATCTCGCATATGAGCGGCTTTCTCGCGGGCGACGTGCCCAACTTCGAAATACGCGACGCCGGCGGCCCCGCCACCGACATGCTGATCCGCACGCCGCAACTGGGCGTAGCGTTCGCGCGCACGCTGGGCAACGCGGCGTTTGCGCTGATGCGCGGGCACGGCGCGGTAGCGGTGGGCGATTCCATCCGGCAGGTGGTTTATCGGGCGGTGTATGCGGAACAAAATGCGCGCTTGCAGGCACAGGCGATGCATCTGGGCGAAATCAATTTTCTCAGCGACGCAGAAGCGGCCGGTGCGGATGCCGCCAACTACGGGAATATGGATCGCCCCTGGGAGTTGTGGAAAATGCGGGCGCGCAAGAACGTGTAAAAAAACAGGGGCAACTTTCGTTGCCCCTGTTGCGTTCTGCAGCAGCGCGGGTGAATCAGAACCCGCTGCCGATCAAGCCGCCGAGGATGGCGCCGATGGCGGTGGCGATGCCGCGCTCGGGGCCGTGGCCGACCTGGCTGCCGATGATGTTGCCGATGGCTCCACCGATGGCCGCGCCGGCGACTGCACCGGCCACGTTCGGGCCGCGTTCTTCATACGCCGGATACGCGGGGTAGGCCGTCGGCACCGGCTCGGGGTAGTACGCCGGTCCAGCCTCCGGGTAGTAGGAGGGGGCGTGTTCCGGGTAGTAGGCGGGCGCGGAGGAATAAACCGGGGCAGCCACGTAAACCGGGCGTTCGACGTAAGCCGGCATCCGTGTAACCACCGCTGGCCGCGGTGCATTGAAGCGGCGGTTGTCGAAGCGGCTATTGTCGAAGCGGCTATTGTCGAATGCGTGGCTGCGGTCGAAACTGTCTCGTCGTACCGGTTGTGATGTAGCCCTAATGACCACTGCGCCGTTCATGGGAGCCACGGCAGCAGATTGTGCCGTTGCATAACGGATTGCACGACCGTTGGCGGGTGCTTCCTGTACGAAAATAGCTGGTATCCCGGGTGAGGCTGTCGTGACTTGTCGCAATGTACCTTGATTGCGATCGAAGTCTGCGGCCTGTACGGCAAACGCAGCGGTCATCAGTGAAACGGTGGCTAACAGCTTCAGTGTCGTGGTGGTTTTCATGGCATCCTCCTTTTTCAATGGTTGCCAATATCTAAAACGCTTCGTTACTGGCGAGGCCTACGATCCAAGTGCAACAAAGTGTTGCGACCGTAACGGCGCTGTTACAACAATATTCAATAAAAACAAATAGTTATGATGATATCTGGGTATTTATGCCATGCACTGCCGGCGCGCAAACAAAAAAAGCGATAATCGCAACCCTCGGAGGAGACATGAAAAAAACATTTCTGGCAGCCGCAATGCTGGCAACCAGCGCGATCAGCACACTGGCGCAGGCGCAGTCATTTCCGGCCAAGCCCATACGCATCATCGTGCCGCTGGCCCCCGG
The DNA here is from genome assembly GCA_009885185.1 of Nitrosomonadales bacterium. The sequence goes on from VFLF01000764.1 coordinate 2,434, forward strand.
CGGTAATCTCGATATCGTCGCGCGCGCGGTGGCCGCCCCATGGGCGAGGCCCTCGGCCATCAGGTCATCGTCGAAAACCGTCCGGGCGCCAGCAGCTTGGTCGGCACGCAGTTCGTGGCCAAGGCGCCCGCCGATGGCTACACGCTGCTGGCAATCGCCAACACCTTTGCCACCGTGCCCTCGCTGATGAAAAATCCCGGTTACGACGCGTTGAAGGATTTCACCGGCGTTTCACTCACCTGTCTGGTGCCGATGGCGCTGGTGGTCACGCGCACGATGCCGGTGCGCACCGTGAAAGACCTGATCGCGCTGGGGCGCGCGCAACCAGGGCAACTTGCGTACGGC
>VFLF01000935.1 GCA_009885185.1 Nitrosomonadales bacterium
ATACTTCCTGCACTTCACCGCCGAGGAGATGCAGCACGTCGAACTGGTGGATCGCCAGCTGCGACAGCGGGCCACCGGGGGCGCGATCCTTGTACCAACGCCAGGTCTGCGGGGTCAGTTCCAGTGCGCGTTCGTTGGAGAAATTGGCTTCGATGAAAGCGACACGACCGAGTTCACCGGCGTCGATTTTTTCCTTGATGATGCGGATGCCGGCCATCAGCCGCGCACTGTGGCCGACGGTGACGGTGATGCCGTATTGCTTTTCGAGCGCCTCGATTTTGAAGCCGTCTTCCAGCGTTTGCGCGATGGGCTTCTCGGTATACACATGCTTGCCGGCCTTGGCGACCAGCTCCGCCATCGGCAGATGCTGTTCATTCGGCACGGTGAGGATCACGCCCTGGATGTCAGGATTCGACAGCATGCTCTGCATGTCGGGCACGCCCGGCACGCCGAGTTCCTTTTGAAAGTCGTCGCGCTTATCCTGCGAACGGCTGTAACCAGCGACGATTTGCAGTTTGTCGGATTTTCCGGAAACGGCGCGGGTCAACACCTTGGCCCAACGACCGAGGCCGACGATGCCCATTTTGACGGGACTGCTCATGTACAACTCCTTTCGACATTGAATGGAACAGGGCGGCATTAAATCACGTTTTGCGCGGCATGTCGTAGACGCCCCAGCGGCCGCTTGATAGAATCGGCGCGTCATTGGGGAGTAGTCGCCCTGCATCGCGTGCAGGGGCTTGCGTCAACATACTTGGCCGGTTGGTCATGGTGCAAGCGGTTTCCTGAACTTGGCAAGACCTTTGACCATATCGCCTCCGAAATTTTTATTTTGGCCGGGGCAGCGGTGTGGTCATTCGTCTAACGTTCGCTCCGGCCAAGGAGTTTCAGTGGAAGCCTTCCTCATCTCGACTAGCGTTGTTGCCCTTGCCGAAATCGGCGACAAAACCCAACTGCTCGCCTTCATACTCGCGGCCAAGTACCGCAAGTCACTGACGATCATTCTCGGCATTCTGGTTGCGACCTTGGTGAATCACGCACTGGCGGCGGCGCTCGGCGCATGGCTGCCATCTCTGATGAAGCCGGAAATCCTGCGCTGGGTGCTGGGCCTCTCGTTCATCGGCATGGCCGTCTGGACATTGATCCCGGATACATTCGACGAGAGTGATGCCACACTCACACGCATGGGTGTTTTCGGTGCCACGCTGATTGCGTTTTTTCTCGCCGAGATGGGTGATAAAACCCAGGTGGCGACGGTGGCGCTGGCCGCGCAGTATCACGCGTTTTTCATCGTGCTGGCCGGCACCACGCTGGGCATGATGATCGCCAACGTGCCAGCGGTGCTGCTGGGCGAACGCATCGCGCACCGCATGCCGGTGCGATTGGTTCATACTATCGCGGCAGCCATTTTCGCCATACTGGGCATTGCCACCTTGCTGGGCGCAGGTGAACGCATCGGCATTTGAGGGTTGGCGCAATGACGTCATTACGCCACCGGGAGACACATCATGCACAGTCACGATTTATCCGAATGGACGCATCACCACGAGTTCGACACCGGCAATCGCGCGGCCGAACGCGGCACGCGCATGGTCATGTGGATCACCGCCGTGATGATGGTGATCGAGATCGCCGCAGGCTGGTGGTTCAACTCGATGGCGCTACTGGCCGACGGCTGGCATATGAGCTCGCACGCCGTGGCCATCGGCTTGAGCGCGTTCGCCTATGCCGCGGCGCGGCGCTACGCGCGCGACCCGCGATTTGCCTTCGGCACCTGGAAGATCGAGGTGCTGGGCGGTTTCGCCAGTTCCATCTTTTTGCTTGGCGTGGCGCTGATGATGGTGGTGGGCTCGGTCGAGCGGCTCGTTTCGCCGCAGCCGATTCATTATCAGGAGGCGATGATCGTGGCGGCGGCGGGGCTGGTCGTCAATATTCTCTGCGCGATGATTCTGGGGCGCGTTCGCGGTCATTCCCACGATGACGGCCATGGGCACGGGCATGGTCACGACCACGGCCACGATCTGAATTTGAAGGCGGCGTATCTCCACGTGGTCGCGGACGCAGCAACCTCGGTGCTGGCCATCGTGGCGCTGGCCGGCGGCTGGCTGTATGGTTGGCAATGGCTTGATCCGGTGATGGGCATCATCGGCGCCGTGCTGGTGGCGATCTGGGCGTGGAACCTGATCCGCGTGACGGGCAAGGTGCTGCTCGACCGCGAGATGGATGAACCCGTGGTGCAGGAAATCCGCGAGGCCGTCGAAACCGGGCCGGAGGCAGGCGACACCAGCGTCACCGACATCCACGTGTGGCGCGTGGGCAAGCGCGCCTATGCGTGCGCGCTCACGCTGGTCACGCACGACGAGACACTGACAGCCAATCGTGTACGCGAGCAGCTCGCGCAACACGAAGAAATCGTTCACGCCACGATAGAGATTAACTTGTGCGCGAGTGACGGGTAATTGACCGCATGGCGCGAACGGCGTATTGTCTTACCTCTTCGTCTTACCTTCGGTGCATGATGGAAACTATACGCGCTTCCAGCAAAGGGCAGATTGTCATTCCCAAGTCGATACGCGAGTCGCTGGATATCCGCAGCGGCACCGAGCTCGACGTGGAACTGATTCCCGGCGAGGGCTTCAAGGTCACGCGGCGGGATGCCGATCACGTTGAGCGCGTCGGTAAACTGGCGGGTTCGCTTGCCATGGCGGGGAAAAACCCGCGTTATGCGAAGATGAGTGATGCAGACGTGGTGGCGAGCGTGGTTCAGCAGGACGACGCCCGCACCAGGGCTTATTCCCGCACTGCGAAACGGGGCCGCCGGTGATAGCGCTGGACACCAATATTCTGGCGCGATACCTGTTGGGGGACGATCGTGCGCAAATGAGCGCGGCACGCCGGCTGCTGGACGACGCGGATCAGGAATACTGGGTGCCGGTGACGGTGGTGCTGGAGTTGTCGTGGGTGTTGCGGCAATCGGCTGCGCCGCGCGAGGTAGTGCTGGAGAAAATGCGCGAAGTGCTGTCGCTGCGCAATGTGCGCGCGCAATTGTCCGAGCACGTGTTTCAAGCCCTGCGCTGGGCTTTGCAAGGCATGGATTTTGCCGACGCGCTGCACCTTGCCTTGAGCGGCAAAGCGGAGCGGCTCGTGACTTTCGATAAAGAGTTCATCAAACAATCGCGCAAAATCGGCGCATCCCCGTTGGCGCTTGCGCCCTAAAACAATCTACCGAGAAGGGATAAAAATGAAATTAAAACAAATAGTTACCGTTATGGCGGCTTGCGCGCTCTGCGTCGGCGCAGCCACCGCGCAGCAGTTCCCCACGCGCACCATCCGCGCCATCGTGCCCTACGCACCCGGCGGCTCGACCGACGTGGTGATGCGCATCCTCGCGCCGCGCATGAGTGACATACTCGGCCAGCAGGTGATCGTTGAAAATCGTCCCGGCGGCTCATCCACCATCGGCCTCGACATCGCGGCGAAAGCGCCGCCCGACGGCCACACCATCGGCATTGCCAACGTGACCTTCTGCGCGAACCCCAGCCTCATTCGCAAAATGCCTTTTGATTCGGAAAAGGATTTGTTGCCGGTATCGTTCATGTCGCTGGTGACGCTGGTGCTGTCGGTGCATCCGTCGGTGCCCGCCAAGTCGGTGAAGGACTTGATCGCGCTCGCCAAGGCGCAACCCGGCGTGATGAATTACGCCTCGGCGGGCAACGTCAGCGCTAACCACCTGGCCACCGAGCGCTTCAGCTCGGCGACTGGCATCAAAATGACCCACGTGCCATACAAAGGCGGCGGCCCGGCGGTGATCGCGCTGCTGTCGGGCGAGACCGGGCTGCTGTTCGCCACCATTCCGTCATCGATACAGCATTTCAAAACCGGCAGGCTGCGCCCGCTGGGCGTCTCCAGTTTGAAGCGCAGCGTCGCGCTGCCCGACGTGCCGAGCGTGGCGGAAGCCGCGGTGCCGGGCTTTGAAGCCAACGAATGGAACGGTGCGCTGGTGCCGGCGGGCACGCCGCGCGCGGCCATCGACCGTTTGTATCAGTCGATCGCCAAATCCGCCGCCATCCCCGAAGTGCGCGAGCGCATCATCGCGCTCGGCGCCGAGCCGGTGGGCAACACGCCGGAAGAATTCGGCGCGTTCATCAAGCGCGAGTTTGTGACGTGGGCGAAGATTATTAAGGAAGTGGGGATCAAGGTGGAGTGACCCACAGACTGCGGCGTTTGGCTGCGGATACGGGCACGGGCTTGACCTGTTACGTGAGGCGTAATACCCTGAGCGGGTGATCAAATCCTTCCGATCGGCGGATACCGAGGCCTTGTTTCAGGACGGCGTTGTGCCACGGTTTCGCGCCATCGAGCGCGCCGCGCGGCGCAAGTTGCTTTACCTCGGGCAGGCGCGGGCTCTGCAGGACCTGCTGGCACCGCCCGGTAACCGGCTTGAGACGCTGAAAGGCGACCGCAAGGGGCAGCACAGCATACGCGTCAACGATCAATGGCGCATCTGCTTCCGATGGCAGGACAATCACGCGTACGATGTCGAAATTGTTGACTACCACAGGTGAGTGCAAACATGACCGCCAAACTACTGGACCCGATCCCGCCCGGCGAAATCCTCAGCGAGGAATTCATGAAGCCGATGGGCATCAGCATCAACGCGCTGGCGCGTGACATCGGTGTGCCGCCCAATCGCATCAGTGAGATTGTCGGCGGCAAGCGCGCGATTTCGGCGGATACGGCGTTGCGCCTGGGCAAGTATTTCGGCGTTTCGCCGGAAACCTGGCTCGGATTGCAGGCCGATTACGATCTGCGGCTGGCAAAGCGCAGCATCTGGCCCAAGATCAATCAGCAGGTGCGCGCCCGGGCGGCGTGATGCATTCTCGATGCGGCACATTGATCGTCTGTACTTCAATCTGCAACTGACGGATTCACCGTGCCGTTAAGCTGGAACGAAATCCGCGACCGCGCGCTTGCGTTTTCGCGCGAGTGGTCTGACGCCGAATCCGAGCGTGCAGAATCGCAGTCGTTCTGGAATGATTTTTTCAACGTCTTCGGCATCAACCGCAAGCGCGTCGCGATTTTCGAAAAGCAGGTCGCGCTGACGCGCGGCGGGGCCAAATTCAAGGATGGCCGCATCGACGCCTTCTGGAAGGGCGTGCTGCTGATCGAACACAAAAGCGCGGGCGCCGATCTGGATCGCGCGTTCACGCAAGCGGCGGATTATTTCGACGGCTTGGCCGAGCGCGATTTGCCGCGCTACATCCTCGTTTCGGATTTTCAGCGCTTCCGGTTGTTTGATCTCGAAGCCGGACAGGAGTGGAAGTTCGCGCTGAAAGACCTGCACAAGCACATCAAGCGTTTCGGCTTCATCGCCGGTTATCGCGCGCAGATCGTGCGTGAGCAGGATCCGGTCAACGTGGAAGCCGCCGAGCGCATGGGCAAACTGCACGATGCACTCAAGGCCAGCGGCTACAGCGGCCACGCGCTGGAAGTGTTTCTGGTGCGCCTGTTGTTCTTCCTGTTCGCCGACGACACCGGGATTTTTCAGCCGCGCGAGAGTTTCCGCGATTACCTCGAATCGCACACCGGAGAGGACGGCGCCGATCTCGGCATGCATCTGCACCAGTTATTTCAGGTACTGACCACGCCGGACGATAAACAGCAGAAAACGCTCGACGAAGAGCTTGCGGCGTTTCCGTATATCAACGGGCGATTGTTCGAGGAAGCGCTGCCGGTGGCGAGCTTCGACGGCAAGATGCGCGCGGCGCTCATCAATTGCGCTGAGCTGGACTGGAGCAAAATCAGCCCGGCGGTGTTTGGCGCGTTGTTTCAGTCGGTGATGGACGAAAAGGCGCGGCGCAATCTCGGCGCGCATTACACCAGCGAAAAAAACATCCTCAAGCTCATCAAGCCCCTGTTCACGGACGCGCTGTGGGAGGAGTTCAACAAGGTCAAGAACAACAAGAACCGCCTGTTCGAGTTCCACAAAAAACTGCGCTCGCTGACATTTTTTGATCCGGCCTGCGGCTGCGGCAACTTTCTGGTGATCGCCTATCGCGAATTGCGTTTGCTGGAACTGGAAATCCTGCGTGCGGTACATAAAGGCCCCGGCTCTCAGTTCGTCGATATTTATCAGGAACTGCAACTTGATGTCGATCAGTTCTACGGCATCGAAATCGAGGAATTCCCCTCGCAGATCGCGCAAGTCGCGCTGTGGCTGATGGATCACCAGATGAATCTGCTGGCAGCGGAGGAATTCGGCCTCTACTTCGCGCGTATCCCGCTCAAAACCTCGCCTCATATTGTGTGCGGTAACGCGCTGCGCATCGACTGGAACAATGTGATTCCAAAAGAGCGGTTGAATTACCTGTTTGGCAATCCGCCGTTTGTGGGCGCCAAGTTCATGGACGACGCACAGAGATTGGATGTGGCAGCAATTATGGGGGATATTCCCAGTGCTGGGCTTCTTGATTATGTGACGTGCTGGTACGTAAAAGCGGCGGCCTATATAAAAGATACCGATATAGCCTGCGCGTACGTATCTACCAATTCAATTACTCAGGGCGAGCAAGTTGCCGTACTTTGGGGCTATCTTCTCAATCGCGGCATTCATATCCACTTTGCACATCGCACATTTCAGTGGGCAAACGAGGGACGTGGGGTCGCTGGGGTTCATTGTGTAATCATCGGTTTCGGTGTGAAAGATGTAATCCATAAGATCATCTTTGAGTATGACGATATTCGTGGTGATCCACACGCAGTTCAGGCGCAGAATATCAATCCGTACCTCGTCGATGCGACAAACGCGCTGATTGGCAGGCGCAGCTTTCCGATTTGCGCTGCACCCGAAATGGGGATCGGAAACAAACCGATAGATGACGGCCACTATCTATTCACAAGAGAACAAAAGGAAGAATTCTGCAAGTCCGAGCCGCTGGCCACGGAATTCTTCAGAAGGTGGCTGGGAGCCGAGGAATTCATCAATCGTATTGAGCGCTGGTGTTTGTGGCTGGGCGATTGTTCTCCAGAGAAACTGCGGCGCATGCCGGAAGCCATGAAGCGCGTCGAGGCGGTACGAAATTACCGCCTTGAAAGCAAGAGTCCGCCAACCCGAAAGCTGGCGGGCACGCCAACCCGCTTTCATGTCGAGAATATTCCGAAATCTACATTCCTCGTGATCCCAGAGGTTTCTTCTGAACGGCGTACCTATATTCCCCTGGGTTTCCTTGATCCCGAGATTCTATGCAGCAACAAGCTGCGCATTGCCCAGAATGCGAATCTCTATCATTTTGGCGTTTTGTCGTCGGCTATGCACATGGCTTGGACGCGACATGTATGTGGTCGATTGGAGAGTCGATTCCAATATTCGATCAACATCGTTTACAACAACTACCCATGGCCGCGCGATCCGGACGGCAAGCACATCAAGGCCATCGAAGCCGCCGCGCAGGGCGTGCTCGACGCGCGAGCAGTTTCCCGATTCGTCGCTTGCCGATTTGTACGATCCGCTGACCATGCCGCCGGAACTGACGAAGGCGCATCAAACGCTGGACCGCGCGGTGGATGCGGCTTACGGAAAAAAATCTTTTGCCAGCGACGCCGAGCGCGTGGCGTTTTTGTTTGAGTTGTATCAGCAATACACCAGCCTGCTGCCGGCGGCGGACAAGAAACCGAAGCGTGCGCGCAGCAAGGTGTTATCGTAAGTATTTCTTTTTATTAGGTAATTTGTGATCTTCCGACTTTTGTGTGAATGTATCAAACCCCGATCCGTCATTCTCGCTTTGCGAGCAGCCGCTTCGCGGCTTGCCTGCTTACCCCACTGCGCGGGAATGACGTGGATGGTTTTGTGCATGAGCCGAAGAGCGCGGGAACGACGGGACATCGAATATTGTTCGATGGGATATCGCCTGAGAAGCCCGGATCTTTTCCAGGCGCTGGTTGATCGCTGAACTCTTCATGAAATCCTGGTGGATCAAAAGCACGGACGGTATCGCTGCGCTTGAATTACGCGACACGCCCATACCGCAACCCGCACACGGCGAAATGCGGGTGCGCGTCAAGGCCACGTCGATTAATCGCGGCGATGTGATGGCGCGTATCGGCAGGCACAGCGCGGAAGGCGGTCGGCCTGCGGGCGTAGATGGCACGGGTGAGGTGGTCGCTTTAGGCGATGGCGTCGCCGCATTCACGGTGGGCGAGCGCGTGATGTTTCGCGGGAAGGGCTGCTTTGCGGAATACGTCATCGTTGATCCCGCGCTGGCCTCACCCGTGCCCGCGCAACTCACGTGGGAGGAAGCGGCGGCGATTCCCATCGCGTATGTCACGGCGCTGGACGCGCTGGTGGAATTCGGCGCGCTAAAGGCGGGCGAAACGGTGCTGATCGCGGGCGCCTCCTCGGGTGTGGGTGTGGCCGCGATACAAGCGGCGAAATATCTCGGAGCGCGGGTGATCGGCGTTTCCGGCTCCGATGAAAAACTTGCGCGTTTAAAAATGCTGGGTCTGGATGTGGCGATACGCGCGCGCGGCGCGGGTTTTACCGGCGAAGCCATGCGCGCCACCAGCGGACGCGGCGTGGACATCGCGGTGAACCTGGTGGGCGGCAGCGCGTTTGCCGATTGCCAGCGCGCGCTGGCGGATTTCGGCCGGCAGGTGGTGGTGGGCTACGTCGATGGGCAAATGAAAGCCGAGATTGATCTCGAAGCATTGCATGGCAAGCGGCTGCACGTGATGGGCATATCCAACACGCCGCTGACGCCGGTGCAGCGCGCGCGGGCGACACGTTGCTTCATGGAGGTGCTCTATCCGGCGTTTGTCAGCGGCGCCATCAAACCGGTGATCGACCGTGTGTTCAGTTTTGACGACGTGTCCGAGGCCAAGCGTTATGTGGAGACCGATCAGTTGTTAGGCAAGGTCATCATTCGGCTCGATTGAAATTCACCGTGATCGTAGGTTGGCGCTGAGCTTGCGAAGCCCAACACCGCGATCATTGCAAACCAACGCCGTTTCCAATAGCCACCGGTGTTTTTGTTGGGCTTCGCAAGCTCAGCGCCAACCTACCTACCTGCGACCTGCCAGCGAACTACTGCGACTCCGCCTTCGCGCCCGATAGCTTGATGACCTTCGCCCACTTGGCGATTTCGGCTTTGAGGTACGCGGCAAACTGCTCCGGCGTATTCGGCATCGGGTCGGCGCCCGCGTTCATCAATTGCTCGCGAAAAT
>VFLF01000453.1 GCA_009885185.1 Nitrosomonadales bacterium
AGGCACTTCGTAATAATTGCCCGGAAAATCTTCAATCACAATAACTGGAATTCGCGCTAGTACAGCAGCGCGGCGCGCGCTGGCTTCCAGCACCCGGCCCGCAGGACTGTCCGACGCGCCACACACTAACCCGCGTGCGCGCTGCGATCGGAATAGCGCGTGCCAATAATCACCCTTTGTACAGTCCAAGTCGCTATTACATCCGGTGAACGAAGGCATCGCGGCAGCGAGTGGGCGCAGGGCGCTTTGTGCGCCTTCGTCTCCCGCAGCGAGAACAATAGGATATTCCTGGGCATTCATGAAAACCGGCTCAATCGGTTCCTGAGCTACGCTGTAACGTTGGGGCCGGTTCAAGGTGGCAGAGGCTCTGCAGCATCGGATTCTTGGGCTGAACTATGGCATGTAACGGGGCTTGGCCGAAAAACAAGTCCTGATCTTGGGACAACCATGGATAGCGATCGAAACGCATCGGTATGCCTCGCCTGTGCACACTATTGGATACGGAGGCGCTCTCACGATTCATCCACTTCTCGATGCGGTTACAAGAGAAGAATGTACCGGTGGGTTTCGTGATCCGGCGAAGTAGTGCAAAAAAATCCGCGACGTGTTCCGAGTGCATTTCACCGAATGAGGCTGTCTAACCCCTAGATACATACACCCATCAGGCAGTTGGCGCGCCGGTTTCACTTTAGATGCCCGCCTAACTGGCTGCGTTTGCCGGCAAGCTCGGAACACATCCCGCTGATATTGCCCTTCGCCCGCAACCAGTAATTCATGCGCATGCGCATCAGTGCAATCGCCGTATTCAAGAACACGAGCCCAAGGCTGGCTACCCAAGCAGCAACCAACGATAGCCCGCGGCTTTGGTGCTTACGCACGACATACATGCGATTGACAATCTGCCGCGTACCAAGCAGCGGTTCTCTTTCGAGTTTCACGGGATAACTGTAATGCGCCAAGCGCGCTCCGGCGATGACCATCAGGCGATACTTCTTGCGCACCGAATAACTGAAATCCACATCTTCCATGAAGCCCATGCCAAGAAACCACTCGTCGTAACCATAACTGTTAATTATCTCGCGTCGCCACACTGTTGCGCCACCGTAAAGCCAATCCGACTCAATATCGGTTGCCTGGAAACCTATGGTTGAGGGAAAGCCGGACGACAACATCCTTCCCGGCCGCGGGCTATCAATCAGAAACAGCTTTTTGAGGTGAACCCAGTTTGGTGGAGAGGCGTTGGTAATATTGAACGCCGCCCCGCCTATGTCAGCAGGCGCCCCAGACCAGAATTCAAGCATCACATCAATGGCAGATGGCTCAAGCACGATATCGTCGTCCAAGTAGCCTGCCAGCGTAATCTCGGGTTTAAGGTGCTGCATCCCGGCATTGCGTTGCTTGGATAATGAAGGGGGGTAGACCCTCACGTAATCGATTTCCAAGCCGGGAAATTCCTCAATCACGTGCCGGATATCCGGGCTGCTTCCATCGACAATAATGAGCTGGTCGGGCTTTCTGGTCTGGGACGCGATGCTAATCAGGAACTTTCGCAGATCGTCAGGGCGGTCTTTTGTAGGGACAACAAACGCAATTGTATGCATAATTCGAGACAATAATGGTCAGTTTGGTTCGTCAGATCAGTCGAAGGTAGGGCACGGTGCCAATTTTAATCAGGAAAGATACCGCAGTATGGCGCTAAATTTATCCAGGAGTGATCGCGTGTTCAGATTTCGCGACACCAATATCATGGATCGCTGGGCCAACAAGCTTCGCTATGCAGGTGGCTATTCCAGATTGCCGCTTGTCCCCGAGCTTAGCGCCACGCAGCAAGACCAACTTCAGCACTTACGCGAATTTGGATATGTAGTTCTGGAACGTCATATCGATCCTCTGCTGCTCAAAACACTACAAACGGAACTGCAGGTTGCGTTAGATGATCTGAAATTTGAGATGCCTTGTCTTGCGCAAGCCCGCATTAAACTTGATAGAGACCAGGATCTCATAGACAACTATCTATTTGCCGGCACGGCGGAACTCGCGTCACGCGGCCTTACATTCGCTAGAAGTGAGGCGCTGAGCTACGAGCAGGTTATACGCGATTTTAATCCGTCAACATTGACATTGTATATGCTGAAGGAGTCGGCTGCCTATCGTAGCCTATGGCTCGATCCGGCCATTCTCGGCATTGCTGCCGGCTATCTGGGATTCGTGCCCAAGATGGTCGAGGCCTATGTGCGCCGGAATTTTCCGTCACCTTATCGAACCATGAATCACTTCTGGCATCGTGATCTAAATCACAAGCACTATATGCTGAAGGCCTTTATTTTCTTGTCAGACTGTACGCGGGATACTGGGCCGCACGAATTTGTTCGTGGCAGCCACCGGCGCTTCGCGCCGCTCAATGGCAAGCGTTACTACGATGATGAAGAAATAGATAGGGCGTTGGCCGCCACGCCACGAGCCAGAATCGTAAGCGAAGTGCCGGCAGGAACTGTGATATTGGAAGACACGCGTGGATTGCATCGCGCAGACATGCCAAAGTCCGGATTTCGCGATCTTGGGTACGCTACTTTTATGCCATGGAATGACGGGCCGGCGTACTACGAATTGCCAATGACTGCGTACAAAAAACTATCAGTGGTCCAGCAGGCATTTGTGCCGCGGCGCAACGTCACCTGAAAGGTGTCATCTTATTTAGGGTGGCGGTGTCATTTGTGGCATTGTCGCGGGGTACCTTGGCATAGTGCCGAAGCTGGCCGAGGTCTATGCGCGCCTTAATTTACCATCGCCGCTTAATTGTACTGTGTTATGAAGTATTAAGTTTCCGTACATACGACTTTCCGCAGCACGGACATATTGAAAGACTTCGAGCGATGGCGCGCCCCAGCCGAT
>VFLF01000499.1 GCA_009885185.1 Nitrosomonadales bacterium
ACACGCACGCGCTGTCAGTGCCGGCGCGCGCCAGCGCGCTCGAAGTGCTGGCGGCCAACGAGGTGGATGTCATGCTTGCCGTTGGCGATGAGTACACGCCGACCCCGGCGGTGTCACACGCCATTCTTGTCTACAACCGTGGCCGCAGTGCGGGCTTTGCGGATGGCATAGTCATCACGCCCTCGCACAACCCGCCCGACCATGGCGGATTGAAATACAACACGCCCAATGGCGGGCCCGCCGATGTCGGCGTCACCGACTGGGTTGAGGCGCGGGCCAATGCATATCTGAAAAACAGCTTGAAGGGCATCAAAAGAAAGACTTACGAGTCGGCCTTGCGCTGCAATACCACCCACCGCCACGACTTTCTCAATACCTACGTGAATGATCTCGGCACGGTGCTTGATATGGTTGCGATTCGGGACGCCGGAATTCACATGGCGGTGGACCCGCTCGGTGGCGCCGGTGTTCACTACTGGCCCGCGATCGAGGCGCGTTATGGTCTTGATCTAACGGTGGTCAATAAGCAGGTCGATCCGACATTCCATTTCATGACTGTGGATTGGGATGGCCAAATTCGCATGGATCCGTCTTCACCGTACGCCATGCGGAAGGTAGTGGAACTTAAGGATCGTTTTGATGTGGCGTTTGCGTGCGATGCCGACCACGACCGTCACGGTATCGTCACGCGCAGTGCGGGATTACTTCCGGCAAATCACTATCTTGCAGTGGCCATCCAGTACCTGTTTCAGAATCGCCCGCTGTGGAGCAAGCAGGCTGCGGTAGGTAAGACCGTGGTGAGCACGCAGATGATAGATCGTGTGGTTGAACGTCTTGGCCGGAAACTTTACGAGGTACCGGTCGGTTTCAAGTGGTACGTTGACGGCGTGTTCGACGGTTCACTTGGCTTCGCAGGCGAAGAGAGCGCGGGTGCGACTTTTCTGCGCCGGGACGGCACGGTGTGGACGACGGATAAGGATGGGATCGTACCGGCGCTGCTGTCGGCGGAGATCATGGCACGAATGGGGCGCGATCCCGGTGAGATTTACCGCGAGCTGGCGCGGGACTTTGGCGAGTGCTACGCCGATCGAGTCGAGGCGCCTGCAACCCCGGAGCAAAAACGCACGCTGTCGGCCATTGATCGGCGCAGTATACAAAGCGAGGGACTGGCCGGTGATCGTATCCTCAGCATCCTGACCCGCGCGCCCGGCAATCACGCGCCCATCGGTGGGGTGAAGGTGATTACCGAAAATGGATGGTTCGCTGCACGTCCATCGGGCACCGAGAATGTTTACAAGATTTACGCAGAGAGTTTTCGCGGCGAGTCCCATTTGCGCCTTATTACAACGCAAGCACAGGCGATCGTTGATGCAGCACTGGCCGCCAAGCCGTTAGCCTCGTCCAATAGACAGGGCGTTACACCTTGACAACAAACACGCTTGCACCCGCGCTTCTGCAAAAAATTGACGCGTACTGGCGGGCGGCCAATTATCTGTCCGTTGGGCAGATGTATCTTTGTGACAATCCACTGTTGAGGCAACCCCTCAGGCTTGAGCATGTGAAGCGCATGCTGCTGGGGCACTGGGGCACGACGCCCGGGCAGAATTTCATCTACGTGCATCTGAATCGAGTCATCAAAAAGTATGATCTCGATATGATTTACGTCTCCGGCCCCGGACATGGCGGCCCAGCGGTGGTGAGCAACACCTACCTCGAAGGCACTTACAGCGAGGTCTATCCGGATATCAGGCAGGACGAGGCCGGCCTCACAAAATTGTTCAGACAGTTCTCCTTTCCCGGCGGAATTCCCAGTCATGCGTCGCCGGAATGTCCGGGATCCATCCACGAGGGAGGCGAACTGGGTTACTCGCTCAGCCATGCCTTTGGCGCGGTGTTCGATAATCCAGCGCTGGTGGTTGCCTGCGTCATCGGCGATGGCGAAGCAGAAACCGGCCCGTTGGCGACGGCGTGGCATTCCAACAAGTTTCTGAACCCCGCCACGGACGGCGTGGTGCTGCCGATTTTGCATCTCAATGGATACAAGATCGCCAGCGCGACCGTTCTTGCGCGCATCACGCGTGAGGAGTTGGAACAGTTATTTCGCGGCTACGGTTGGACACCCCTCTTTGTCGAAGGGCATGAGCCGGACGTGATGCACGAGGCCATGGCCACCGCACTGGATACGGCATTGGGCCATATCAGGCAAATTCAGCAAGCCGCCCGCGCACATGGCGATGTGACGCGTCCGCGATGGCCGATGATCGTGCTCCATTCTCCCAAGGGCTGGACCGGGCCAAAATCCGTTGACGGCCTGCCGGTTGAAGGCACTTTTCGCTCGCATCAGGTGCCGCTGAAAGACCTGGCGAGCCGTCCCGAACACCTTCAGCAGTTGGAGGCATGGCTGAGGAGCTATCGGCCGGCAGAACTCGTCGATGCGCAGGGGCGGCTTACATCGGAACTGGCTGAAC
>VFLF01000628.1 GCA_009885185.1 Nitrosomonadales bacterium
CGCCAATTCATCGGCATATCAAGATTCGCGCTGACGCCAACCCGCACGACCGACAATGGGAACAGTACTTCGAGACCCGATGGGGCAAGAAATTGCTGAACTCAGGTAGGGGTCGCCGGAAGCTGTACCGTGTCTGGCGCCGGCAAGATGGTTTGTGTTCACGCTGCCAGCACCCCATCACGAAAAGTGCCTCGTGGAACACGCGGCATATTGTGAGCCGGGCGAAAGGTGGGTCGGATGCAGCCAGCAACCTTCAATTGCACCATCTCAATTGCCATCGGAATTCGCATTACGCCGAAAATTACGCTGTATAACCGGGTGTCGAAAGATGCCTTCGTAGAGGCTTGAGCCGTGTGCTCCGAAAGGCGCATGCACGGTTCTTAGGGGGCCGGACGCGGGTGACCGCGTCCGGCTACCCGACTCCACATAAGGCCGAATACCGGACGCCGATGTTAGTCGCGGTGAATGTCTCTTCAGGATGTACGCTCAGCGTCACTCTGCTTTGATCCCGGTAGGCAGCAGCTTGCCGGGGATCAAACAACCTTTGCGCGCACGATGCAGGATGTGTTTTTTCAAGTCGGCCCCGCCGACGATCGAAGACTTTTCCGTGCCGCTTCGTGATAGCCCCGTGACCGTTACCGACTTCGCCCCGGAAAATCCCACCGCAGTCATCTTCTCATTCGCATCCAGCCCCATCAGTACTACGCCGCGGCCACGTGCCATTTCCTTTAATTCGTCCGTGGCAAACAGCAGCATCCGGCCTTTTTCCGACAACGTGACCACATACTCCGCAGCCTTGGGCGCCACCGCCGGTCGCAGCACGGTTTCACGTTCCTGTAGCGTCATGAAAGCCTTGCCCGCACGTATGCGCGTGAGCAAGTGCTCGACATTGACCACAAAGCCGTAGCCGCCCGAATTGGCTACCAGGTAACGTCGCCCTGGCTGTGCATCCACCACATGCGCAATGCGCGCGCCCGCCGCCAGCTCAACCAATGACGTCAACGACACGCCATCGCCCTTGCCGCCGGGAATGTCCCCAGCGGCGATGCCGAAGCTACGCCCGGTGGAGTCGATCATGGCAAGCGAGTAAATAGAACGCGTTTCGAATATCGCGTATTCGCCGTCTCCGTCCTTGTAGTTCACCCCCGCTAGATCCAGGCCATGGCCCTGACGCGAGCGTACCCAGCCATTTCTCGACACAATGACAGTCAGCGGCTCATCAATAAGCTGAACCTCGACTGCGGCGCGTCCGGATTCTTCAATCAGCGTGCGCCGTGCGTCGCCGTATTTTTTTGCGTCATCACGGATTTCGCTGACCACCTGCTTTTTCATCAGGCGCTCATCATCGAGTAATTCCCGCAACGACTTGCGTTCCCCTTTGAGCGTCTTTAACTCCTGCTCGATCTTGATACCTTCGAGACGCGCCAGTTGACGCAAGCGAATTTCAAGGATGTCCTCGGCTTGCACCTCGCTTAATTTGAACGCCGCCATCAACTCCGGCTTCGGCTCATCCGAATTGCGGATAAGCTTAATCACCTTGTCGATGTGGAGAAAAACAATGTGGCGCCCTTGCAGAATATGCATGCGCCGATCCACTTGCCCCAAGCGAAATTGCACCCGCCGCGTGACGGTACTCACGCGAAAACTGACCCACTCTTCGAGCATTTGGCGCAGGTGCTTGCGCTGTGGTTTGCCGTCCAGACCAATGACCACCATGTTGATCGGAAAGTTTTCTTCGAGCGAGGTATGCGCCATCAAAAGCTGCATGAATTCGTCGGCATCCTGCTTCGAGCTGCGCGGCTCCAGAACCAGACGCACACGATTGCTCTTGTCCGACTCGTCAGTCGCTTTATCGAGTGAGGCCAGAATAAGTTGCCGCAGGCCGGTCTGGGTAGCCGATACCTTGCCGCCTTTTTCGCGCGGCTTGGGATTGGTCAACTCCTCGATCTCGGTCATCACGCGCACGCACGACGTGCTGGGCGGCAGTTCATACACCACCACCTGCCATTGGCCACGCGTGAGGTTCTCGATTTTCCAGCGGCAGCGCGCGCGCAGCGAGCCGCGGCCACTGGTATAGGCATCGACTAGCGCCTGACGCGGGCTGATGATCTGCCCGCCGCCGGGGAAATCCGGCCCCTGGATAATGGCCAGCAGCGCTTCAAGGCTGATGTGGGGACGGTTAATCATCGCCACAGCGGCCTCGGCCACTTCGCGCAGGTTATGCGGTTGCAGTTCGCAGGCCATGCCCACGCCCACGCCCGAAGCGCCGTTGAGCAACAGCATCGGCAGGCGCGCGGGCAACAGTTCCGGCTCTTTCAGGCGGCCATCGTAGTTGGGCATAAAATCAACCGTGTCCTGATCGATCTCGGACAACAGCAACTCGGCGATGGGTGTCAGACGCGCCTCGGTATAACGATAGGCCGCCGCCGAATCGCCATCCTGCGTGCCGAAGTTGCCCTGCCCATCAATCAGCGGATAGCGCAACGAAAAATCCTGCGCCATGCGTACCAGCGCTTCGTACGTGGATACGTCGCCATGCGGATGAAACTTGCCCAGTACCTCGCCGACGATGCGCGCCGACTTGGTGTGCTGCACGCTGGCCTTGAGGCCCAGTTCGTTCATCACATGCAGAATGCGCCGCTGCACCGGCTTTTGCCCGTCCTCGATATTCGGAATGGCGCGGCCACGCACCACGCTCATGGCGTAGGTCAGGTAGCTGCGCTCGGCGAAGGCGCCCATGTCGATAAAGTCGCCGTCAACGTTTCCACTGCCGCCCGAACCCGCAGGGGGGGCCGCGCCCGCTCCGCCGCCAGTGCCTGTGGTTGCAGGCAAGCCCACATCGGCAAAGAGGTCCAGCGTATCGACATCCGGCGCTTGCGCCGCCTTGGCTCGGGTCGCATTCATACGTCGGCCTCAACCTGGTCGCCGTTCAGTTCCATCCACGCGCAGCGGCGCTCGGCTTCTTTTTTCGACATCAACATGTTGAATAACGCAAAGGTCTTTTCCTTGTCATCGATACGCACTTGCAGCAGACGGCGCGTGTCGGGGCACAGCGTGGTTTCCCACAACTGATCCGGGTTCATTTCGCCCAGCCCCTTGAAGCGCTGGGTTTGCAGGGATTCGGGTTTTACCCCGTCATCTATCGCACGCTGGCGCAGCGACTTTAATTCCTCGTCGTCAATGGCGTAGACTTTTTTCGCCGGACGCTTGCCGTGCGCGGGTATGTCCAGTTTATACAGCGGCGGACACGCCACATAAATATTCCCGCCTTCGATCAACTTGGGGAAATGCCGGTAGAACAGCGTCAGCAGCAGCACCGCGATATGCGCACCATCGACATCGGCGTCGGTCATTGAGGCAATTTTGCCGTAGCGTAAGCCTGAGAGATCAGGGTTGTCGGTGTCCCCATGCGGGTCCACGCCGATGGCCACCGCTATATCGTGGATCTCGGCGTTCGAGAACAACAGGTCGCGTTTGACTTCCCAGGAGTTGAGCGCCTTGCCGCGCATTTTGTAAATCGCCTGAAAACGCTTGTCGCGAGCCTGCTTGGCCGATCCGCCCGCCGAATCGCCCTCCACCAGATACAGCTCGTTGTCGCCCGTGTTTTTCGATTCGCAGTCGGTGAGTTTCTCCGGCAGCATCACCACGCTGGAGGATTTTTTGCGCTCAACCTTGGTGACGGTGCGGCTGCGTTCCACTGCCTGGCGAATCACCAGCTCTGCCACCTTGCGCCCGTAATCAACATGGCTGTTAAGCCACAACTCAAACGGATCGCGCACCATGCTGGACACCAGCTTTAACGCATCACGATTGGAAAGCTTTTCCTTGGTCTGGCCATGAAACTGCGGTTCCAGTACTTTGGCGGACAGAAAATACACGGTACGCGACCACACGTCGTCAGCCTGCAATTTGATGCCGCGCGGCATCATGTTGTGGTGTTCGGCGAAAGCTTTCACGGCTTCGAAGATGCCATCACGCAGTCCCGCCTCATGCGTGCCGCCCGCCGGCGTGGGAATCAGATTGGCGTACGATTCGCCAAATCCCTTGATCTCGTCGACCAGCGCGAACGCCCAGCCCGCGCCCTCGCCGACGGCAAAGCCGTTGGCCTCCTGCACATACTTTTCGCCATCGAAAATCGGCACCAGCGGTTCGGTATCCGCCAGCAACTCCTTGAGATAGCCCTTCATTCCTTCGGGGTAGCTCCAGGTGCGCGACACGGTTTCCTGGCCATCGCGCGCGCCCTCGACGTTCAGCGTCACCACCACGCCGGGCAGCAACACCGCTTTGGAGCGCACGATGCGTTCGAGCTCAGGCATCGAGACTTTGCCGCTATCGAAGTATTTCTTGTTCGGCCAGATACGCAGCAGCGTGCCGGTCACGTTCTTCGGCACGGCACCCGTGCGTTTGAGTTTTTCGCTGACGGCGCCGTCCGCGAACGCCATCTTGTACACGCCGCCCTCACGCTGCACCTCGACTTCCAGCCGCGAGGACAGCGCATTGGTGACCGACACTCCGACCCCGTGCAATCCACCGGAAAACTTGTACGCCGCGTCGGCCGCAGTCTTGGAGAATTTTGCACCGGCGTGCAGCTCGGTGAACACCAGCTGCACCGTGGGTATTTTTTCGGTGGGATGCATGCCGACGGGGATGCCGCGGCCGTTGTCGGCCACACGCACCGATCCGTCGCGATGCACCGTGACATCGATGCGCGTGGCGTGCCCGCCAAAGGCTTCGTCGGCCGCGTTGTCGATCGCCTCTTGAATAATGTGCGTGGGATCCGCCGTGCGGGTGTACATGCCGGGCAGGCGTTGCACCGGCTCAATGCCGCGCAGCTTGGTCACCGACGCTTCGTCGTATTTCTTGGTTGCCATGATTTCC
>VFLF01000815.1 GCA_009885185.1 Nitrosomonadales bacterium
CCATCACCAGGCACGAAATGCCGCGCTTGATTAGATCGGTGACGCCGCGCACGAACTGAATTTCCTTGGTGACATCGAGGCCGTCGAAAAACACCACGCACGGTGCGCGCTTGCCTTTCGGATTCTGCGCGGGGACAAAATAACCGGGCAGGCTTTCTTTACCCATTGGCACTTCGACCACTTCGATTTTGATATCCGACAGCCGGGCGTGTTTTTGAAAGCACTCCACGCCGGTTTTGAACGCGGCCAGCGCCTTGGCATCCTTGGGCGTGCGAAAGCGTTCGGCCATCTGATAATAGTTGCACGCGCGCAAGTAAGCAGCGGCGGCGGAAACGCGATGACCGCCTTTTTCAAAACCCTCGGCATGTGCGCGCACGCCGTCGGCTACCTTGGCGCAGGCATCAAACCACGCATCGTCGTCCTCCGGCGCGGCGCCTTTTAACAACGTGCCGATTTTGTGCAGCTCGCCAATGTCCGAGCCGCCGTAGGTGGCCGAACCCATCATGTTGATAAACGCGGCAGACCAGCGGTAGTTGCCGGGGAAATACATGAAATACGGGGGTTCTTTGGCGGCCATGATGCTTCCTTGAGAGTTATTAAAAACTTTTTAAAAACAAATACTTATGGTTTTCTCATTGTCGTTGTATGCCTGCGGCTTTGGCCACGCGCGCCCACTTGTCGGTTTCATCGCGAATGAACTTCGCGTAATCGTCAGGGCCGAGGCCGCTGACTTCATGCCCTTGACTGACAAAGGTGTCGCGATGCTCGGGCGCGGCGAGTTGTTTGGCCAGCACGTCATGGATGCGCGTGATGATCTCGCGCGGTGTTTTCGCCGGGGCGAGCATGCCGTTCCAGTTGTAGCTGACAAAACCTGTGAGGCCCTGTTCCGCCACCGTCGGTAGATTCGGCAATAGCGGCGAGCGTTTCTCGGAGGTCGCACCTATCGCACGCAGCCGGTTGCTTTGCAGCAGCGGCGCGCAGCCGGCGAATTGAATGATGGCGATTTCAATGTGCCCGGCGAGCAGATCCACGGTGTATTGCGCCGCACCCTTGTACGGCACGTGATTCAGCTTGATGCCCGCTTGCGTGGCAAATAACTCGGTGGCGAAGTGGCCGACGGTGCCCACGCCCGGCGAACCGTAATTGATCTTACCCGGTTGCGTCTTCGCCAGCGCGACAAAATCCTTCACGCCCTTGGCGGGCAGGCTCGGATGTATGCACAAACAACTGGCGGTGCGCGCAATCAAAAAAATCGGCGCGAGATCACGCAGTGTTTCATAGGGCATCTTCGCATTGACGCTGGGCGATACCGTCAGCGGGCCGGGGTTGCCCGCGAGCAGGGTGTAGCCGTCGGGCGCGGCGCGCACCACGGCTTCGGTGCCAGGCACGCCGCCGGCGCCGCCGCGATTCTCGACGATAAAGTTTTGGCCCAGCGCGCCGGTCAGTTGCTGCGCCGCCCAGCGGCCCTGCACATCGGTGGGGCCGCCCGGCACGAAGGGCACGATCACTCGCACCAGTTTGGTAGGGTAGTTCTGCGCGGCGGCCACGCCGGTGAAAAGCAGGCATGACACGCTGGCCAAGTTCAACATGCGGCTCATGATGGGCAACTCTGGGTTGATGCGACTATCGGCGGCGCGAAGTTGAAACACGATAGTTACTGCCGCCGGGGTTGTCAATCTTCATGCGCCGTCCGGGTAAGCTGTTCTGTTAAAATAGTCGTTCATTTTTATTTCATCCGAGGGAGTGTGGTCATGGCTGCTGCCAAGAAAAAATCCGCGAAGAAAACCAAATACACCGACATTCTGTATGAGGTTAAAGATCAGGTGGCCTGGATCACCATTAACCGGCCGCGCGTGCTGAACTGCTTTCGCGAGCAATCGCTGGATGAAATGATCGACGCGCTGAAATCCACGCGCGAAGACCCGTCGATTGTGTGCGCAGTGGTCACCGGTGCGGGTGACAAATCGTTCTCGGCTGGCGGCGATTTTTACGCCATGAAGCGGCTGAATTTCAACAACGCCTACATGTGGAACGACCGCATGCTCGGTCTGGCGATGACCATTCGCGGCTTGCCGATTCCCGTGATCGCCATGATTAACGGCTGGTGCATGGGCGGCGGACACGAACTGGCACTGTGGTGCGATCTGGCCATTGCCTCTGAAAACGCCGTGCTCGGACAAACCGGCGCCAAAGTCGGTGCATGCCCCACCGTGGGCGCCACGCAATACATCCCGCGCATCATCGGCGAGCGTCGCGCGCGCGAAATGATTTTCTGCGCGCGCCGTTTTGGCGCCAAGGAAGCCGCCGAAGTCGGCCTCATCAACAAATGCGTGCCGCAAAAAGATTTGCTCAAGGAAACCCTCAAGTGGTGCGAAACCATGAAGGGCCACAGCGCGCTGACCATCCGCATGACCAAGAAGTCACTCAACTTTGAATCCGACTTGTTGTATGCCTCGTGGCAGCAGGGCATGGAACTGCTCGCGCACGTGTGGGGTTCGGAAGAAGCCGCCGAAGGCATGAATGCCTTCCTCGAAAAACGCAAACCGAACTTCCAGAAATTCCGCCTGCGCGACAAGAAGATGCTGGCGCAGTACCTCGACGGCAATGCACGGGATTTGAATGCGCCGCCTAGCATGCGGAAGAAGAAGTAGTAGTAACTTCGTGAACGAGTGAACGGGTAACCTCTTGGTGTTGTTGACGTTACCCGTTCACGCATTTTGAAAGCACCAATGTCTGCTGAATCCACGCAGGGCGCGCTACACGGTACTCGCGTACTCGACCTCACCCGTATCCTCGCCGGCCCGCTGTGCGCGCAGACGCTGGGCGACATGGGCGCGGAGGTTATCAAGGTCGAGCCGCCGGGCGCGGGCGACGACACGCGCTCGTGGGGGCCGCCGTTTGTGGGTGATGAATCAGCGTATTTTCTAGGTATCAATCGCAACAAGCGTTCGATCACGCTCAACATGGCGGCCAAGGCCGGGCAGGAAATCCTGGCCAAGCTGATCCAGCAATGCGATGTGCTGGTGGAAAACTTCAAGGCCGGCACGCTGGAAAAATGGGGTTTCACCAGCGACTGGCTGGAACAAAACGCGCCGCGTGTGATTCGCTGTTCGATCACCGGCTACGGCACGGACGGCCCCAAGGGCGGGCTGCCGGGCTACGATTTTATTTTGCAGGCCGAGACCGGCCTGATGAGCATCACCGGTGAAACCGATGGCGACCCGATGAAATACGGCGTCGCCATCGTCGATATCACCACGGGCCTGCTGGCGTGCAACGCGATCCTCGCAGCGCTTAACGCGCGTCACCGTACCGGGCGCGGCCAGCATGTAGAAGTGTCGCTCTACGAATCTGGCTTGTTCATGCTGGCGAACGTGGCGTCGAATCATCTGGTGTCGGGCAAGGACGCGCGGCGCTTCGGCAACGGGCACCCGAACATCGTGCCGTACACGGCGTATCCGGTGAAAGACGGCATGATCGCGGTGGCGGTGGGCAACGACGGGCAGTTCGTCAAATTTGCGGCGGCGCTGAACCACGCCGAGTGGGCCGCCGATGCGCGCTTTGTCAGAAATCAGGATCGCGTGGTGAATCGCGACGCCATCGACGGCTTGATTATCGACGCGCTCAAAACCGAAGACGCCGAATCGCTGATCGCCAAGCTCACCGAAGCCGGCATACCGTGCGGACGCATCAACAGCGTGGCGCAGGCGCTGGCCGCGCCGCACACGCAGGCGTGCGAGATGGTGCGCACCGTCAAGCGCCCGACGGCGGGTGAGGTCAAAGTGCTGGGCATGCCGTTTCACTTTAGCGATACGCCGCCGACCATACGAAGCGCGCCGCCGACGCTGGGCCAGCATAACGAACAGGTGCTGGGCGATGAACTCGGACTGTCAGCGGAGCATATTGCGGAGTTGCGGGCGCAGAAGATTATTTGAGCCACTAAGTCAAAAACATTTAGCCGCAGATTTACACAGATGAACGCAGTTGAAAACCAAACCCGTCATTCCCGCGCAGGCGGGAATCCATACATGGTACCAAGTGGCACGGTATATGGGTTCCCGCCTGCGCGGGAACGACGAGGGGGTGGGGTTAATCTGCGTTCATCTGTGTAAATCTGCGGCTAAATGTTTTTGACTTAGTGGCTCAAATAATCTTCTGCGCCCGCAACTC
>VFLF01000265.1 GCA_009885185.1 Nitrosomonadales bacterium
ATTGTATATTTTTGTTGAATTTCAAATCATAAAACAGAGGTAATACTGATGCGCGGCAAGTACGCACATGAAATGCAGTCCGGTGATGAGTACGAACCGCTTGAGTTCGATGTCACGCCGGATCTGAATCAGCAGTTTTTATACGCGGTTGAGGACTTCAACCCGATTTTTCTTGAAGGCATGGATGGCAAGCCGCCGCTGGTGCATCCCGTGTTGTTGATGCATATGAGTCCACGCACGCGTAGCTCATCATACCGACAGGCGCCCGGCATGGGCTCCGCATTCGCACGGGATCGCAGCACTTATCTGGGGCCGGCGTATGTTGGATCGCGGCTTCGCGTGACATGGAAGGTTGAGAAAACCTACGAGCAGCGAGGCAAAATCTATCAGGACTATGTGGCACAGGTGCAGGATCAGAACGGCAATCCGGTGCTGCGGCGTGAGCTGTCGTCAACGTTCTTTTCATTGGGCAAGGTGAAAACCTATGCGTTGGGAGACAGCAAATGAGTGTCTTCATCCGTGATGCGAAGGTCGGTGAGCTGTATTCGGGAAAAGCGAGAAAGCTGACGTGGGCACGCGCGCTGGCGCTCTCGGGCGGGCCGTGGGAGATACCCGGATGGCCGGAAAAAAATCTGCATACCGACCTGAAGGCCGCCAACGATGCGGGATTGTCCGCGGTGGTTGTATCAGGCACGCAATGGGAGGGCTATCTGGTCGGATTGCTGGTGGAAATCTTCGGGCTGTCATGGTTTCGCGGCGGACAGCTCGACATCAAGATTCCGCGCAGCGTGAAAATCGATGAGACGTTGCAGCCCAAGGCACGAGTGGAGGCTCGCGAGCCGCACGGCAATGGCGAACGCATAGCGCTCAGTGTCTGGTGCGAAAATCAGGATGGCCAGCAAGTGCTCGTAGGCAGTGCGTGGTGTGTGATTGCCGCGCGCGCGACTGGTTAGGCAAGCGCGATGCGGCGGCTTACCGAAGATCGCGTCAAACAGCTCCTGCGCGACGAAGGATTGCCCGTGCCGGCAGGTTATGTTGCCGCCAGTACATCGGAGGTGTGCGGCATCGTTGAACGCATGCCGCGGGGCGCCGTGATCAAGGCGCTGGTGCCTGCGGGACGTCGTGGCAAAGCGGGTGCGGTACTGCCCGCCGGAAATGCCGTTGACGCGGGCGTGGCGGCTGCCGGCTTGCTTGGCAGCACCGTAAATGGCCATCGGGTAACCCGCGTGTACGTTGAGGAACGCATATCCATCGTCGATGAATTATTTTTGAGCTTCGTGCTGGTTGATGACAAGGCTGAAGTGATCGTGAGCCGGCGCGGCGGTGTCGACATCGAAGAAGTCGCGCGCTTGACGCCCGATGCGGTGGTGCGCATGCGGATCGACCCGCTGAAAGGGCTTGATCGCTGGACGGCCACCGATCTTTGGTTTGATGCGGGCTTGCGCGGCGCTAGTCTGCCGCGCGTGGCGGAACTGACATCGCGCCTTTATGAGACGTTTTGTCGCGCCGATGGATTGCTGCTCGAAATTAACCCTTTGGCCACCGACGAAACGGGAGCGGTGCATGTGGTGGGCGCAATGATGTCTGTAGATCCCAATGCGCTGTTTCGCCACCCTGAATGGCGTGACCATGCCGAACCGCTGCCGGACAATCCGCGCGAGCGCGCGGTTGTGCTTGCGAACCAGGAATTCCCGGGCGGTGAATGCCAGTATGTAGAGCTTGAAGGCGACATTGGCTTGCTGGTCGGCGGCGGTGGCGCGGGTCTCTATCAGCACGACCTGATGCTGGACGAAGGCGGCAGCCCCGCCAACCATTGCGTAACGCCGCCCACCGGTTCCGACAATCGAAAATTGAAGGCCGTGCTGTCGGCGATACTCGCCAATCCCAAATTACGCGGACTGCTGATTGGATTTAATTTCGCGCAAATGGCGCGCACCGATATTCGTGTCAGGACGCTCGTCGAGGTGCTGAACGAAATGAAAATAGATACCGCAAGGCTGCCGATAGTCATTCGATTATTTGGGGCTGGTGAAGACGTGTCGCGTGCGATGGTCGCAGGGCGCGAGAACATCCATTACTTGCCGCGCGGCACGACTCTGAAGGAAGCCGTGCAACTGGCGGTGCGGCTTACCGCCGAACAATCGGTCGCATCGCGATGAGCATACTGGTTGGCGAAAACACCCGCGTGGTGGTGCAAGGCATTACCGGCGGGCAGGCGCGATTTGATACCGAATGGTGCATCAAGTATGGCACGCGTATCGTGGCTGGGGTTACGCCGGGGCGTGGCGGTGACAGTGTCCACGGCGTGCCGGTTTACGATACCGTCAAGCGTGCGACCGCGACACATGACATTAATACGTCGGTGATATACGTGCCAGCACCCGCCGCAAAATCCGCCGTACTGGAAGCCATTGACGCGGGTATTCGGCTGATTCTTGTCACGGCCGAGTATGTGCCGATGCACGACGCGGGATGGATTGCCGCCGCCGCGCGAGAAGCGGGTGTGAAACTGGTGGGATGTAACACCAATGGAATCATTTCACCGGGGAAAAGCAAGCTCGCGGGTGTAGGCGGAATCAACCCGGAGGAAATGTATGTCGCGGGTGATATCGGTGTTGTGTCGCGTTCTGGCGGAATGACGGCTGAGATCGGCCTTGCGTTGAGAGAAGCCGGCTTTGGCATCTCGACTTCGATAGCGATGGGCGGCGATGCAGTGACCGGTATGCGGATGGCCGACTACCTGAAGCTTTTCCAGGAAGACCCTGAAACACGCGCGATGGTGATATTCGGCGAACCGGGAACCCGCAACGAGCAGGAAGTCATGCAGTTGCTGCGAGCCGGGGAGGTGACGAAGCCGGTAGTCGCACTGATTTCCGGTGTGTTTCAGGAGCGTTACCCGCCGGGGATGAGTTTCGGTCATGCGGCGGCGATGATCACGACGGGAAACGAAAGCGCCAGTGCCAAGCGCGCTGCACTGGCTGCGGCTGGCGTTCATGTCGCGGATACTCTGGAGGACATTCCAGTGTTGTTAAAACGAGCCATACATTAAGGCGCTGGCGATTGGACGACCACGAAAGGCAGGAGAAATCCACGTGAATCAAAAATACCGGCGCGGGCTAATTTCGATTTTTGTTGCTTGTTGCTGTTCTTTCAGCGCGTCAGCGCTACGTGCCGCCGAGACCTATCCGAGCCGGCCCTTGCGCATGGTCGTGCCCTACGCGCCCGGTGGCAACACCGACGTGCTGGCAAGATTGCTCGCCCGCGGTCTGACAACCCATCTCGGTCAGCAGGTGGTGGTGGACAACCGGCCCGGCGGCAATACGCTGATAGGCATGGAGCTGGTGGCGCGCGCGCCCGCGGACGGCTACACGATCATGCTGGCGACGCTGACGTTTACGGTGCTGCCGAGCCTGTATCGTAAACTGCCTTTCGATGTGGTCAAGGACTATGCACCCGTAACGCTGGCCGTTACGCTGCCTAACGTTCTGGTCGTGCATCCGGCCATACCCGGGCGCTCGTTGAAGGAATTCATAGCCTACGCCAAAGTGAATCGCGGCAAACTGAGCTATGCATCGACGGGAAGCGGCACTTCACCGCATCTTTCGATGGAACTGCTGAAGTCCATGGCGCAAATCGATCTGCTGCACGTGCCCTACAAGGGCGGTGCGCCAGCGATGACCGATCTG
>VFLF01000775.1 GCA_009885185.1 Nitrosomonadales bacterium
CGCCACCGACGTCGCGACTGTCATAGCCGAATTAAAGAAACGCTACCCCATGCTGCCGTTTTTTGTAGTGGGCACCAGCCGCGGCACGGTGTCTGCCGCGTCGTTCGGTCGGCGTATGCCGGACAAATTAGCGGGCACGGTGCTTACGGCCTCACTGTTTTTAGCCGGAAACCGCGCAGGACAACAAGGACTCTCTGGATTCGATTTCGCCAGTATCAAACCACGCTTGCTGTTTGCGCACCACAAGCAGGACGGCTGCAACTACACCCCCTATCGCAGCGCATCGGCTCTGGCTGGGCGCTTTCCGCTGATATCCGTATCCGGCGGGCTGCCAGCCCAGTCCACCCCCTGCGAAGCCATGTCCGAGCACGGCTTCCTGGGACGGGAAGGCGAAGCCGTCGAAGCCATCGTCAACTGGATGCTCGACAAGCCATACCAAAAAGAAATCAATTAGAATCCGCGACTGATTTTCATTCCTGAACGCCCCTGACATGCGACCCTATCTTGACCTCCTGCGCCACGTCATCGACAACGGCACGCCCAAAGGCGACCGCACCGGCACCGGCACGGTCAGTGTGTTCGGCGCGCAACTGCGCTTTGAGCTAAATGCCGGGTTTCCGCTGGTCACCACCAAGAAGGTGCACCTGAAATCGATCATTCATGAGCTGCTGTGGTTCCTCAAAGGCGACACCAACGTCAAGTATCTGCAAGACAACGGCGTGCGCATCTGGGACGAGTGGGCTGGCAAGGACGGCGATCTCGGCCCGGTCTATGGCTACCAGTGGCGCTCCTGGCCCGCGCCCGACGGCCGGCATATCGACCAGATCACGCAGATCATCGACATGCTGAAAAAGAACCCCGACTCGCGCCGCATCATCGTCTCGGCATGGAACGTCGCCGACCTCGACAAAATGGCGTTGATGCCCTGCCATGCGTTTTTTCAGTTCTACGTGGCTGACGGAAAATTGTCGTGCCAGTTGTATCAACGCAGCGCGGATATGTTCCTCGGCGTGCCGTTTAACATCGCCTCGTATGCACTGCTGACAATCATGGTGGCGCAGGTGTGCAATCTCAAGCTGGGTGATTTTATACACACCTTCGGCGACACGCACGTTTACAACAATCACATGGAACAGGTAACCGAGCAGTTGTCACGCACGCCGCGTGCGCTACCCACGATGAAATTGAATCCCGCGGTGAAGAACATTTTCGATTTCAAATACGAAGACTTCACCCTCGAAGACTACGATCCGCATCCGCTGATTAAAGCGCCTGTCGCTGTCTGATGATCGTTTCCCTGATCGTCGCAATGGGCAAAAACCGCGTGATCGGCGCCAACGGCGCGATTCCGTGGCGGCTGCCCAACGAATTACAACTCTTCAAGCGCGTCACCATGGGGCACCACATGATCATGGGGCGGAAGACTTGGGAGTCTATCGGTCGGCTGTTGCCCGGACGCACCACGGTAATTGTCACGCGGCAAAAGGATTACGCGGTACCGGGTGCGGTGATGGCGGGTTCGCTGGATGACGCGCTGGCCGCCTGCGGCAGCGACAAAGAAGTGTTCGTGATCGGCGGCGGAGAGTTATACAAACTTGCGTTGCCGCTGGCGCGGCGCATTTATCTCACCACGGTGGATGCCAAACCCGCAGGCGACACGCTGATGCCGGAATTCAATCCGGCGGATTGGCGCGAAGTTTCTTCGGAATCGTTTTCAGCGGACGAAAAACACGCGCACGCTTACCGCTTTAGCGTGTTGGAGCGGCGCGAACACGCGTCCGCTTTATAATAAAAACCCGTTTAAAAACAAATACTTATATTACGCAGCACTGCCTGCGCCGTGCGCTAGGCGTTGGTCACGCAATCCACGTAGTAACGCAGCACGCCGTTGCCACCGCCACTGTCTTTGCCGTTCTCTTTCACCAGCCCGTGAATATCGGTTTCAAAGCCGGGAAACTTCTGGTTAAACTCGCGAGCGAATTGCAAAAAGCGCACGATGGTCGGGTTGAAGCGCTCACCCGGAATCAATAGCGGAATGCCCGGCGGATATGGTGTGACCAGCGCGCTGGTCACACGGCCTTCAAGTTTGTCGATTTCCACGCGCTCAATTTCGCGGTGCGCCATGCGCGACCAAGCCTCCGCCGGCACCATCGCCGGCTGCATGTCGGAAAGATACATTTCCGTGGTGAGCCGCGCCACGTCGTTGGCCCTGTAGACGTCGTGTATCTGGTCGCACAATTCGCGCAGACCGGTTTTTTCGTACTGCGTGTGCTTGGCGACGAATTCCGGCATCACGCGCCACAGCGGTTTGTTGCCCGCGTAATCGTCCTTGAACTGCTGCAACTCCGTGACCATGGTGTTCCAGCGGCCTTTGGTGATGCCGATGGTAAACATGATAAAAAACGAATACAGTCCGGTTTTCTCGACGATGATGCCGTTTTCCGCGAGATAACGAGTCACCACCGCCGCAGGTATGCCGGTTTTTGCGAATTTTCCGGTCACATCCAGCCCCGGCGTAATCACCGTGGATTTGATCGGATCCAGCATGTTGAAACCCGGCGCCAGATTGCCGAAGCCATGCCAGCGTTCGTTCGCGCGCAACATCCAGTCATCGCGGTTGCCGATACCTTCATCCGCCAGGCGCTCCGGTCCCCACACCTTGAACCACCAGTCCTTGCCGAATTCCGCATCGACCTTGCGCATGGCGCGGCGA
>VFLF01000892.1 GCA_009885185.1 Nitrosomonadales bacterium
ATCACGGCTCCAAAAAGACAGAAAACTACACAGCTTCGGCAAAAAGTACAAGTCCACAGCCAACGACATAACCTTTTCATTCATATGGCGTTTTGATGCAATTGCCCTGGGTTAAGATTACACCCATGAAACCACTGCACAACGCGCGCCACGCCACCGAGGCGCATCTCATCCGCGGCTACCTTGAATCACAGGGAATCGACGCGATCGTGCGCGGCGAATTTCTCGCCGGCGGCATCGGCGAACTCCCCGCCGATGTGTGCAAGGTGTGGGTAGCCAACGACCATGATTACGCACGCGCCGATGACTTGCTGCGGCAGTTCCTCCAAGGCGACGCTGCGCGCGTACACGCACATGAGCACTGGCAATGCCCCGACTGCCACGAAGCACTCGAAGGCCAGTTCACCGTGTGCTGGAACTGCGGCGGTGCGCGAACGGGGTAATGGAAGGGCACGGTATCGTTTTATTATTTTTTTTAAAAAGAATAGTTACGTCACAACCCCTGTTTGTCCGCATAGCATCGGGCATAATCGGGTTCCTCCGCGCTCAACCGCTCTCATGCCTCTTTTCACCGTCATCCCCAAAGATAACCCGCAACAGGCGCATCGCATACGGCGTTATTTTCTGGCCGTGGGCACATCGCTGCTGGTGCTCTATTTCATGGGCGTGGTACATATCCACGGCTACATGGAATTGCCCGGCCTGCAAGGGGCCGCAGCCGGCATGTTATTTTGCTTTGCCGTGTTCTACGCTTTGTTCCGTTCCGGCGTGAATCTCAGGTTTCGCGATCCCAGTCTTACCGGTGCGCTGATACTGAGCGCGTTTGCCGTAACGCTCATCGCCGCGTACTACACGCGCAGTGACGCGCGCGCGGTGTTTCTGCCCGTGTTGCTGATGACCTTTTATTTCGGCATCTACCGACTCGATACCAGGCAGATGACGACCATTGCGCTGTTTTGTATCGCTGGCTACGGCCTGATGCTGGCCACGGTCTACGTGTTCCAAAGAAACAGCCTTAACGTGCCGCTGGAAACGCTGCACTGGTGGATCTTGTCGGTGGTGTTGCTGTGGTTCGCACTGATGAGCGGCCATATCAGCCAGTTGCGCAAAGAACTGGCAGACAGCAAGGCATCGTTAGAAGTAATGATTGAACGCGACGATCTCACCGGCGTGGGCAATCGTCGTTTTCTCACGCAGATGCTGAAACAGGAAAAAAGCCGTTGCGATCGTAGCGGCGCGCCTTTCTGCGTCGCCATGCTGGATCTGGATTTTTTCAAAAAGGTGAACGACACCTACGGTCATGCGGCGGGCGACAAAGTGCTGAAGGTGTTTTCGCTGGTGGCGCAGGACGGCTTGCGCCGCATCGATTATTTCGGTCGCTACGGCGGCGAAGAATTCATGCTGATCATGGCTGATACGCCGATGAAAGGCGCGCGCACCAAGGCCGAACGGCTGCGCGCCAA
This sequence comes from Nitrosomonadales bacterium, assembly GCA_009885185.1. Next base: position 1,464 of record VFLF01000892.1, read on the forward strand.
CGTCGAACATACGCGCCACGCCGACGTCGATCCCGATCTTAAGCAAACCGTTTCCATCGGTCTGGCGGAGTACCGGCATGGCGAGAGCATCGAGGACATTCAGCAGCGCGCCGACAAGGCGCTGTACAAAGCGAAATCCGGCGGACGCAACCGGGTGGAGATTGACGCGTAGCGCAGCCGGCGTGCCGCTCGCTTACCGTTCTTCCGGATACGGCACCGGATTCCCCATCATCGGCGTCTGCCAGTAACGCCGGTAGGTCGCGCGATGCGGCGTCACCTTTACCACGTCACTTGCACCGAAGCACAAGCACCCCGCCCGCTA
>VFLF01000884.1 GCA_009885185.1 Nitrosomonadales bacterium
AAGCGGGCGCGCGCTGCAAACACAATCTGAATTACTGGATGTTCGGCGACTACGTCGGCATCGGCGCGGGCGCGCACGGCAAGATTTCATTTCCTGACCGCGTGGTGCGCGAGGCGCGCTATCGCCAGCCGAAGCAGTTCATGGAAAAGGCGGCTGAGGGCAACGCGATACAGGAGTCGCACGAGGTTGGCATCGCCGATATCGGTTTTGAATTCATGATGAACGCGTTGCGTTTGAACGGTGGATTTGACGTGCCCTTGTTCGCCGAGCGCGCAGGCGTGCCGCTGACCCGCGTGTTAAAACCGCTCGAAGTCGCGGAGCAGCGCGGCCTGATTACGCGCGATCATCTGCGCATCGCGCCGACGCTCACGGGGCGGCGTTTTCTGAATGAATTGCTGCAAATTTTTTTGCCTGACACTGATAATAAAAAATGAATAAAAACAAATAGTTACGGTAATGACCGCTATCACGCAACAGAACCGGCGGAAACTCGCGAGTATGTCGAGCGGCTTCAGCGCAACGTGGTCAAAAAATAAGTTGCGGCGTGGAGGGTGTTTACTGTTGCTCGTGCTGGCGGGCGCGGCGCAGATGCAAGCGCAGGCGCAGGCGCAAGCGCAAGCACAGACGCCGGTCTATCCGGTCAAGCTCGTGCGACTGGCGACCGGCTCGCTTGCCGGCGGCGGCTCGGACATTACCGCGCGGCAGATCGCGCCCAAACTCGGCGAAGTGTGGGGCCAGCAAGTGCTGGTGGATAACCGTCCCGGTGTCGCGGGGATGCTGGCGAACGAATGGGTCGCCAAAGCGCCGCCGGATGGCTACACGCTGCTGTTGCAGCCGGGCGGATTTATCACGCCGTCGGCGCATCTGAATTCGCGCGGCGGTTCGTGGGAGACGTTGAAACATCTGGCGCCGGTGATCCAGGTGAGCACGTATTCGTTCGTGATGGTGCTGCATCCGTCGGTGCCGGCGAAGAGCGTGAAGGAGCTGATCGCGGTGGCCAAGGCCAAGCCGGGCGCGCTGAATTTTGTATCGTCCGGCGTGGGCAGCAATTTTCATCTGATGGGTGAGTTGTTCAAGCTGCGCGCGGGCGTGGATATGGTGCATGTGGCTTATCGCGGCAGTCCGCCGGCGATTGTCGATCTGCTCGCCGGGCGCGGGGAGATCATGTTCATCCACGCGCCGGCGGTGCTGCAATACATCCGCAACGGGCGGCTGCGCGCGCTCGCGGTCACGGGCGCCGCGCGCAATGCGCTGCTGCCCGACGTGCCGCGCATGATGGATGCGCTGCCGGGCTATGAGGTGATCGGCTCCGAAGGCATCCTCGCGCCGCTCCATACGCCGCGCGACCTTGTTGCGCGTATCAACGCAACGGTGGCGCAGGTGCTGGCTGCGGCGGAATTGAAAGTCGCATGGGCCGACAAGGCAGTGGACTTCGTGCCCAACACGCCGGAGCAATACACCGCGAAAATCCGCGATGAGTTTGATCGCACCGCGCAGATCATCAAGCAGGCGGGCATCCAGGCGGACAGGTAGATTGGAACGCAGGTCGAAGAGGGCTTCGACTGCGGTATGATTCCCGCTTCATTCTGAAGGACATTTCATGGCTACTTTTCTCAAACAACGTTTGGCACGGGACGTCACCGACGCCCTCGATCAAAAAGTGCGGCACACGGTGGAATCGATACTCGATGACGTGAAAAAACGCGGCGACGTCGCCGTGCGCGAGCTGTCGGAAAAATTCGACAAATGGTCGCCGCTGAGCTTCAAGCTGTCGCAAGCCGAGATCGACGCCATTATGAAGCAGGTGCCGGAATCGACCATCGACGACATCAAATTCGCGCAGGCGCAGATACGCAAGTTTGCCGAGCATCAGCGCGCCTCGATGAAGGACATCGAAGTCGAAACCCTGCCCGGCGTGAAGCTCGGCCACAAGAACATACCGGTCGATAGCGTGGGCTGCTATGTGCCCGGCGGGCGTTACCCGATGGTGGCTTCCGCGCACATGAGCATCGTCACCGCGCGCGCGGCGGGGGTGCGCCGCGTGATCGCGTGTACGCCGCCGAATCAGGGCGCGCCGCACGCTGAAACCATCGCCGCGATGGTGCTGGCGGGCGCCGACGATATTTACGTGATGGGCGGTGTGCAGGCGGTGGCCGCCATGGGTGTCGGCACGCAGACGATAGCGCCGGTGGATATGCTGGTGGGGCCGGGCAACGCGTATGTGGCCGAGGCCAAGCGCCAGTTGTTCGGTCGTGTGGGCATCGATTTGCTGGCGGGACCGACAGAGATACTGGTGATCGCCGACGACACCGCCGACGTAGAAATGATCGCCACCGATTTGCTGGGGCAGGCGGAGCACGGCCCCACCAGCCCGGCGATTTGTATCACCACCTCACGCAAGATCGCCGAGGCGCTGCCCGCCGAGATCGAGCGTCAGTTAAAGATGCTGCCCACCGCCGACGTGGCGGGCGTGGCATGGCGCGACTACGGCGAAATCATTCTGGTGGATTCCATCGACGAAGCGGTGAAGGAGGCCGATCTTCAAGCCGCCGAACACGTGGAAGTGCTCACGCGCGAGCCGCGTTATTTTCTCGACAAAATGAAAAACTACGGGGCGTTGTTTCTCGGGCCGCAAACCAATGTGTCGTACGGCGACAAGGTGATCGGCACCAACCACACGTTGCCGACCATGGGCGCGGCGCGCTACACCGGCGGTTTGTGGGTAGGCAAGTTTTTGAAGACCTGTACCTATCAGGAAGTCACCGACGCGGCGAGCGTGGTGGTGGGTGAATATTGCTCGCGGCTGTGCGCGATTGAACGCTTCTGGGGGCACAAGGAGCAGGCCGATCTCAGATTGCGCAAGTACGGCGGGCAGAACGTGGGTTTGGGTAAGAAGTAGGTTTGTTTCGCTTGCTGTAACTATCAGCATTTGCATGTTCAAAGTAACCCCCTCGCCCGCTTGGGCGGGAGAGGGTTGGGGTGAGGGTAGGGCAAGCCCCCTCACCCCAACCCTCTCCCCGTAAGAACGGGGCGAGGGAGCAATGCCGTTGCAATCGAAAGATGATCATGACTGACACAATCCAGCCTCCACCCCCCGGAGACATTAGCCACAAATTCCGTCTCGACGGCAAGGCCGCGCTGGTTACCGGCGCGGGTCGCGGTATTGGCCGCAGTGCCGCCGTCGCGCTCGCTTACGCGGGCGCGGAAGTGTGGCTCATGGCGCGCACGCAAAGTGATCTCGATGCAGCCGTGGCTGAAATCAACCAAGGCGGCGCGACAAACGCTGCCTGCGGCAGGGCGCACGCGCTGGTGTGTGATGTCACCGATGCGGCGGCGGTGAATCGTGCCGTCGCTTCGCTGCCGTCACTGGATGTGCTGGTGAACAACGCGGGGATGAATATCCCGCAGCCGTTTGTTGACGTGAGTGAAACCAATCTCGACAAAGTGCTGGACCTGAACATCCGCGCGATGTTCATCACCGCGCAGGCGGCGGTGAAAAAAATGCTCGAATTGCCGGATCGAAAAATGCGCGGGGCGAGCGTCATCAACATCACCTCGCAGATGGGCCACGTCGGCGCGCCGACGCGCACGGTGTATTGCCTGACCAAGCACGCGATCGAGGGTTTTACCAAGGCGCTGGCGGTGGAGCTTGCGACGCAAAACATACGCGTGAATTCCATCGCGCCGACGTTTCTTGAAACGCCGATGACAGCACCGATGTTCGCCAAGCCGGAATTCGCCAAATGGGTGATGGACCGCATCCCGCTCGGGCGGCTGGGTCAACTCGATGAAGTGGCGGCGGCGGTGGTGTTCGTGGCCAGCGATGCCGCGTCGCTGATGACCGGAACCAGCCTCGTCATCGACGGCGGCTGGACGGCGCAGTAGCGGTGAATGCTTACCGGCGGTAAAACGTCGGCTTGTTCGAGCGCGCGGGCCCGGGGCGGGCTTCGTCTTTGTGACGGAAGCTGATGCGGCCCTTGCTCATGTCGTAGGGAGACATTTCGAGCGTGACTTTATCGCCGGCGAGTATGCGGATGCGGTGCTTGCGTATCTTGCCGGACGCGTACGCCGTGACTTCATGGCCGTTGGCCAGCGTCACGCGAAAAATGGTGTTGGGCAACACTTCGTTGACCACGCCTTCGAATTCGACGATTTCTTCTTTAGCCACGTACGATTTCTCCGAAACTCAAAACTGCCGGCATGCGCGCGCGGCGCAGCCAGCAGAAGACGCTTTTAGATGGCTTGCAGGTTGATAGCCGAGAAGCGACCGTCGCTGCCGCGTTCCGCGTCGAACGACACTTGCTGGTTATCGGCCAGCGTTTTCAGGCCGGCGCGCTCCACCGCAGAGATATGCACAAAGATATCCTTCGAGCCGTCCTGCGGTGCGATGAAACCAAAACCCTTGGTGGGATTGAAAAATTTAACGGTGCCAGTAGCCATGTTGTCTCCAGTAGGCATTTGCCGCATCCGAAATTGAACGCGGCTTCAAATGACCAATCGAGGAAGACCAACAGCGAAACCCGTGAGGGGGGAGCAGGGCTAACCGACAACCAATTTGAGCGCGGCAGTATGGGCGTAGTGGCCTGATTTAGCAAGCTAAAGCAGGCTGCTGTGCTCGGCTATCAGGCCGCCAAGCGTTGATTTTGCGGGGGAAACCGCCTAATTGGCAGCAACCAGCGGTTTATGCCGTTAGAGAAAATCGCGCAGGGTCTTTTCAGCCGCCACCTGCGCCAGCGCCCGTGCCCGCCACATCGGCCACGCGCGATTGTAGTTTTGCGCCGGCACTGAAGCCGCGACCTCGGCGTCGTGTAGCGTCAAGAGCTTGCCACCCACGCCCGCGAGCAATTGCGCCTGGATCTGCATCTTGGCACTCATTTCGAGATAGATGCTGCGCCCGACCGAACGCGCAATCGATTCACCCACCACCACCGCGCCATGCCCGCGCAACAGCGCCGCCGGTTTGTCGGCGACGAATTTCGCCAGGTGCGCGCCGAGGAACGGCGTTTTCACCAGCATGTCGGTGCCAACCTGCGCGTCGGCGATGTCCCAGTTCGGCACGCCGTGGCCGATGAACGCGGCCATGTGAAAAATCGGCTTCAGCGTCGCGGTGGTAATCGAAAACGGCACCACCGATTGCGAGTGCGTATGCACCACCGACATCACTTCGGGACGCAGCTTGTATATCTCGCCGTGAATAAAACGCTCACGCACCGACTCGCGCCCGTTGGCGTCCTGCGGATTGCTGTCGAGGTCGTATTCGATGATGTGTTCCTCGCGCACTAGCTCCGGCGCGATGTGTCCCGCCAGAAAATAACGGTTCAAATTTTTCTCTGAACGCACGCTGACGTGGCCGTAGCCGTCGATTACCTGATGCTCGGCCAGCACGCGATAGGCGGCAACCAAGTCTTCGATTTGTTTCATATTTTATCCTTTAAAAACAAATAGTTAAATTAATTTCGCCACAGATGAGCACGGATGAACACAGATAACATCACAACCCAAGGCGGCGGGGGTTTTCATCCTTCCGTCTTCATCCTTTGCAGCAATCAGTCCGCCTTGATCTTCGCCGCATTCACCACTCGCGCCCAGCGCGTGAGTTCGCTTTTGACCAGAGTGCCCAGCCGGTCGGGAGGCCCACCGGCGGCGTTCATGCCTTGCTTGGAGAGTTGCTCGCGAATATCCGGCAGTTGCAGCAATGCATGCAACTCCGAATTTATTTTTGTGATAGCGGCGGGCGGCGTTGCCGCCGGTGCGAGCACGCCGTACCAAGTTTCGACTTCGAGATTGACAAGTCCCTGTTCCCTGATGGTCGGCACATTGGGAAACGCGGGCGAGCGCTCCGCGCCCATCACCGTCAGCATACGCAGCCGACCGTTTTGCACGAACGGCGCGATGGTTTGCAGCGACACCACCATCGCCTGCACATGGCCGCCAATCAGATCCGTCACCGCGCCGCCGGAGCCTTTGTAGGGGATATGCACGATGTCGGTTTTGGTTTCGAGTTTGATCAGTTCCATCGCCAGATGCTGCGGCCCGCCGTTGCCCGGCGAGCAATACAGCAGCTTGCCGGGTTGGCGTTGCGCGAGCGCGATAAATTCTTTCAACGATTTCACCGGCAATTGCGGATGCACCACCAGCGACATCGAGCTGGTCGCCACCAGCGACACCGGCGCAAAACTTTTCACCGGGTCGAACGGCAGCTTGGCGGTGAGCGCGGGCGTGGTGCCGAACGAGGTGGCGGTGAACAGCACCGTGTGCCCATCCGGCGCGGCCTTGGCTACAAAGTCAGTGCCGATGTTGCCGGTGGCGCCAGGGCGATTGTCGGTAATCACGCCGCTTTTCCAGCGCTCCGCGAGCCGCGGCCCGAGGATGCGCGCGAGGATGTCGGCGCCGGTGCCGGGGGTGTAGGGCACCACGATTTGCACCGTGCGCGAAGGGAAGGCAGGGGCTTCCTGTGCGTGTGCGGTGTGCGCGCAGAACCACCCCGCGAAAAGGATCGCCGTTATTCGTTGCATGGATCGAATGGACATGGATAATCGCCGCTGTTTTTTCATCTCAGCTATTATGCAATAAAGCCTTGAGAATCGCCTGCGCGATAGCGGCGAAAATTGACAAGCCCGCCGCGCACGGTTTTAATCGCCCCATGAATCAACTGAACGACTCCCCGTGGGTGATTAACCAGCCGGAGGCCATGCACTTCGCGGTCAACCGCGCGACGCTGGTCGATCCGCAGGTGCTCGAACTCGAACGCCGCCGCATCTTCGATACCTGCTGGATATATGTCGGCCATGAGTCCGAAGTGCGCACGCCGGGC